>JAUNEH010000008.1:0-22003 GCA_030525665.1 Ruminococcus sp. | reverse complement strand
CCAAATCGGTTTTTTTGTAAATATTTATAGGTAAAATACAAATTTCTCCTGAAAAAGTGACTAAAGTCAAAAGCCCTTTTTTGTAAGAAATATAGAATTGTAAAATTTTTCGGAAAACATTAAAATTTAAGTGTGAGTTTTCGAGAATTTAAGCGTCTAATAAGTGAAAACAAACTCATACAGGAGGAACCGTTATGAAAAAAATACTATCTTTCATTTTGGCACTTACACTTTTAGTGTCGGTCTCATCATTTTTGGTAAATGCCGAAGAAAGCACAGATTACTTTTTTATTCCTGCCCCGAATGGTGAAGACGGTGCTGTTACTTACGGGTTTGAAAATTCGGAGTACTGGAAAGAAGTGTATGTTTACGCAACTGGCGGCAGATCTGAAGAATATGGCAACGTTATGACCTATCCCGGCATAAAACTTGAGCGTAAGTACGTAGATGACTACGGATATATTTACACCTTTACCTTTGCCACAGGCTACTATGGCAACTTACTTTTTAACGACGGCACAAAAGACAATTATAAAGCCGACCTTAAAAAAGATTTTTACGATTACTGTACAGAAAAACTGGGTGAGCCTTCCGTTGAGGCTGACGTGAGCATCGAAAAATCCATGAGGTATCACGACGGCACGGTTGTGTTTACTGCAACAAGCTGGGAAGAGCCTGCAGAGAGCCCCTATACAACTATTTTTAACGGTAAGTGTTATCACCGCAGTGCTACATATTCACCCTATGAGCTCGGTATTTATGTAAGCACAAACGACGAGATATACACCCTTGAAGAAGCCTTTGACCTGAAGGGGTTTTACGGCGTTTCTATGGACC
The DNA here is from genome assembly GCA_030525665.1 of Ruminococcus sp. Taxonomy (GTDB): domain Bacteria; phylum Bacillota; class Clostridia; order Oscillospirales; family Acutalibacteraceae; genus Ruminococcoides. Next base: position 21,166 of record JAUNEH010000008.1, on the reverse strand, counting down.
ACGGCTTCAGCGGTTTTGAATCGCACAATGTTTACAGAGAAAACCAGAACCTTGACCTTGTACACAAGTGCATGTATGCTTTCGGCAACAGATACGGCTATAAGCCCGAGGAGGGTGAGAGCATCTATGCAGAGCACAAGGGCTATGTAGGCGAGAATCTTATTTTCCACGCATATTTCAGCCACTACGCTTATCCCGACTCAATTGCAGAGGAGCAAATCGGCGATTACTATTTTTACAGCGGTGCTCCACGAGGAATAGGCGAGAAAAACTCGGTTTCCTTATATGTGTTGACTCCCGAAAATAAAGTTTATACTCTTTACGAGGCATTTACGCAGGGGATTGTTACCGACCTCGAAGCGGTTGCAAAGCTTACAAGCGGAAGACCCATATACGGAGATTACGGCAAGAGAATTCTTGAACTTATAGGGATAGATATTACCGATAAAAACTGGAACTATCTTTATGAGCAGATTTCTCCCTATAAGAACAGTTATAATAACACTGCTACCCCTGATTTTGTAACGGTAATTGCCGGAGAAAGTACAGCAGACGAGGGGTATTTTTCAAAGCGAGTAGGTGAGTATGTAATAATAAACGACGCAATGTATGCTCCTTACGACTTGGGCTACTATGTTTATTTCACCGCTGAGGATAAAGCTTACGACTTAGAAACTGCCCTTGAAAAATATCCTCAGTATCAGGAAAAGCTTTTACGCTCACTTGATGCAAGCTCTGGACCTCACTACCGACTTATCGGTGATGCAGAGAATGACAGAAAGCTTAACATCAAAGATGCCACAAATATTCAAAAGTTCATTGCAGGTTTAGGCAATGTCTGGGAATATGATAATGAGCTTTACAATGATACGGCAGACTTTAACGGCGACGGCAAAGTAAACATCAAAGACGCAACCGCTATTCAAAAAAGGCTTGCTAACATAACCTAATAACCCGTTAACTCCTCTTGGAGTTGCACATAAAAAGAGGCACAGGAAGGAAAGCGTCCTGTGTCTCTTGCTATATACAAATAAAAACCTTGCACAATTGCCACTATATATGCTATACTTATTATAATTGTAAAATGGGAAAAGATGTGATTTTGTGCAAGCAAAAAGAATAGTTATTAAAGTGGGTACTTCCACACTTACATACTCTAACGGAAAAATCAACTACAGGCGTATCGAGGCTCTGTGCAAGGTGCTTTCTGATTTACAAAACCAAGGCAGAGACATTATCCTTGTTTCCTCGGGTGCTATCGGCGTAGGCATGGGAAAGCTCGGTCTTCCTGCACGCCCTGACACTACCCGAGAAAAACAGGCTTTAGCCGCACTTGGTCAATGTGAGCTTATGTATATGTACGACAAGCTTTTCGGTGAATACAACCATATGGTAGCACAAGTGCTTTTAACCCGAGATGCCGTAGACTCCGAGCATAAAAAGGAAAATGTGCTTAATACCTTTGACACATTACTCCAGATGAATATTATTCCTATAGTTAACGAAAACGACACCGTCGCTATCGACGAGCTGCAGGGCAACAATTTCGGCGACAACGATATGCTTTCAGCTATTGTTGCCAAGCTTGTAGGTGCCGATTTGCTTGTTATCCTCACCGACATTGATGGTCTTTACGACAAAGACCCCAGAAAACACAACGACGCCAAAAAAATCGACGTAGTCGAAGAAATCACCGATGAAATTATACGTCACGCCGGCGGCTCGGGCTCTAATCGCGGCACAGGCGGTATGGCTACCAAAATTCAGGCGGCTAAATACGTAACAACTGCAGGCATTAACTGCTCTGTTATCGGCGGCGACGACCCTAACCGTATTTACGACCTTTTAGAGGGTCAATCCGTCGGTACTCTTTTCAAAGCAAACTGAGGAGGTTTTATTATGACAACAATTGAAATGATGGGCAAAAAAGCAAAGGAGGTAGCACGTACACTTGCTACAGCAGGTGCTTTGAAAGACAAGGCACTTATCTCAATTGCCGATGCCCTTATTGAAAATACTGACTATATTTTAGAAGAAAACGCAAAAGACTTAGAAGCAGGAAAAGCCGCTGGCCTTACCAACGCACTTTTAGACAGACTTGCACTTTCTCCCGAGCGTATCAAGGGCATGGCTGACGGTGCCCGTCAGGTAGCAAATCTTCCCGACCCTTGCGGCAGGGTAATCTCAGGCGGCAAGCTTAAAAACGGCTTGGAGGTTACAAAGGTAACCGTTCCCCTTGGTGTAATCGGTATTATTTACGAAGCTCGTCCAAACGTTACTGCCGACTCTGCAGTTTTATGTCTTAAGTCAGGCAACGCAGTAATTCTCAGAGGCGGCAAAGAGGCTATCAACTCCAACAAAGCAGTAGCAAGCGTTATGCGTAAGGCAATCGAGCTTGCAGGCCTGCCAGCTGACTCAGTTCAGCTTATCGAGGACACAACCCGTCAAAGCTCAATCGAGCTTATGGGTCTTTCCGATTATCTTGACGTGCTCATACCCCGAGGCGGTGCAGGTCTCATTAAGGCTACCGTCGAAAACGCCAAGGTACCTGTAATCGAAACAGGTGTGGGCAACTGTCACGTTTACGTAGACGAATATGCCGACCTCAATATGGCGGCAGAAATTATCTACAATGCAAAAACCTCCCGCCCCTCTGTTTGCAATGCCATCGAAACAATCCTTGTCCACAAAAACATTGCCGACAAGGCTCTGCCCCTTATCAAGGCAAAGCTTGATGAAAAGAATGTAGAACTCAGAGGCTGTGAAAAAACCATCGAAATTTTAGGCGACAGTGTAAAGCCTGCAACAGACGAAGACTATGCTACAGAGTTCCTTGACTATGTCTTGGCGGTTAAGGTCGTCAACTGCATAAACTGTGCACTTAATCATATTGCAAATTATTCCTCAGGTCACAGCGAATGTATAGTTACCGAAAATTACTCTAACGCCGAAAAATTCTTAAACTCCGTTGATGCGGCAGCTGTTTATGTAAACGCTTCCACAAGATTTACCGACGGCGGCGAGTTCGGCTTAGGTGCCGAAATCGGCATTTCAACACAAAAACTCCATGCTCGCGGCCCCATGGGTATCAATGAGCTTACAAGCATGAAGTTTATTATAAAAGGCAACGGTCAGGTTCGCTGACATCATATAATTATATAAAGCAAAGCCAACACCAATTCGGTGTTATAGCTTTCCTGTGACAAAAGCATTATAAGCAAAAGCACAAGAAGCTTTTCTTTGTCCTTAAAAAGTCCCGACAAAGGGTCACCTAAAGCAGTATCCTCAGTCTTATCGGTTTCCTGCCGTTGAGGTGTACTGCGTGTATCCATCTCGGCAGATTTTCGGATTTGGCTATTCTCTGCCTGCTTTTGAGCAGAATTTGCCGACTGCATCTGCCGCACCCTTCTCATAGCTTCTTCCTGCATTTTGTCCAACTTAACCACACCCCGATTTAATATATCAAAGCAATCCCGAGCCTTTTATAAGCGGCAAAAGCCTCATAACCTTTAGCATTTTTCCTGCTTGGTCAAGCCGGTGTCTTCTGTCCTCGCTTAGAAAAGGTCTGAGGGAATTCAAAAGACAGCTTACCTCGTCATCCTTACCCATATCCGACAAAAGCGGCGCAAGCCTCATCAGAGAGCTTACCATCTCGTCATTACCTGAGCTTTGGTTTTGAAAAGGCAGACTAAAGCCCGACTTCTGTGTATTGGGTGCAGGATTTGACGGCATAGAGCCTGTGTCAAGCCCCATAGCTTGCCCCAACGCCCTCAGCTTGCTTACCGCTTCCGGGTCAGAAAGTATCCCCGACAGCTTATCTTCAAGGCCTGCCATTATAAATCAAGCTTTCTTAAAATTTCCTGTACCGACTTATCCTCCATAAGCTTTTTTGTAAGCTTAGGGTCAGACAGTATAGAGTTAACCTTTGCCTGCTGGTCACTGCTAAGGGAATTAAGCACCGAGTTAACGTCTCCTGTTCTCATGCTTTTCAGTATGTCGTCGCTGCTTTTGCCCAAGCTTCCCCCAAGCATTTTTGCGATATTTTCCATTTGCTTTTCGTTTGCCATATAAAACACCTCTGTTAACTTTATGTTCGTCTTTTATATATTATGACTTGGTGATATTATGAAGCTTCTTGTAATTTCCGATACTCACAACGATACCTACTCCTTAAAATCCGCAATAAACGCAAGACCCGATGCCGAGGTTATTATTCACTGCGGCGATGGCAACTCCGAGTTTGAGGCTATGAAGGCTTTATATCCGCAAAAACATTTTATAGGCGTACGCGGCAATTGCGACTTTTGTTGCAGTGCCCAAAATATTGAAACCATAACCTTAGAGGGAAAGAAGCTTTTCATAACCCATGGTCACCTTTATAACGCAAAGTACGGGCTCTACAATTTAGTCTGTGCCGCAAGAGAGGCAAAAGCAGATTTACTGCTGTTTGGTCACACCCATGTTCCTCTTGAGGACTACGACGACGGACTTTATGTCGTAAACCCCGGCTCCTGCCGAGGCTACGACGGCAGCTACGCCTACATAGATGTAACCGAAAAAGGCATAGTCACAAGGCACTTTAAACTGTAAATAATATACTATAGAAATTATGTTTAACTTATGATAAAATAGAAAGGAAGGATGAGCTTAATTTGAATTTCACAGGTTTCGAAAAAAACGAAAACGTAAAATCCGAGCTTATAAGCTTAGAGCAAAGCCGCCGCTTCCCTCACGCACTTATTCTCAACGGCGGTACCGCAGAATCCCGCGACAGCCTGACCACACTTTTGTCAAAATGGGCAGTATGCAAAAGCGACCATAAACCCTGCGATGAATGCATCCCTTGCCAGAAGGCACAAAAGAAAGTGCACCCCGACATTTACTTTGCAAAGGGCTCAGGCAAAACAGATGTAATTGCCGTTGACGAAATCCGCAATATCACACGCGCCTGCTCAATTATCGCAAACGAAGCCGACACAAAAGTTTTCGTTATAAAAGATGCCGACAAGCGAATGGGCGTCGAGGCTCTCAATGCATTCTTAAAAACCTTAGAGGAACCCCCTCAGGCAATTCTGTTTCTGCTTACGACAGAAGACGCAGGAACACTGCCCGAAACGGTGCTTTCCCGATGTACTGTGCTTAATTTAGAACAAAGCTCAGGCTTTTCTGACGAGACGTTAGAGCTTGCAAAGAATATTCTTTTAAGCATTACCGAAACCTCTGAGCTTAATCTTCTGAAAAACACCGCTGTACTTAACGACAAATCGGTGGCTCTTGAGGTGTTGCCTGCAATGAGGGCAATTTTAAGCGATGCTTTGTCACTGACAGTAAGCGACGAAGCCTTGCTTTCTAAGGACTTAAGTCAAGTTTTAAGTGTCAAGCTTACCAAAAAGAAGCTTATAGGTCTTATCGAGACCGTTAACAACGCAATATATACTATAGGCCGCAACGTAAGCCTCAGCCTTATGAGCACGTGGATTTGCGGCGAATTCAGGAGGATAACATGGCAGAAGTAGTAGGTGTACGCTTCAAAGAAGTTGGTAAAATATATTATTTTGACCCCACAGACGTTAAATTCGAGCAAAACGAAATGGTTATTGTAGAAACTGCCCGCGGAGTTGAATGCGGTCAGATTGCTTCCCCCAATCACAATGTCGCTGACGAAGAAATCGTTCACCCCTTAAAAAAGATTATCCGTAAGGCTACGAAGGCTGATATCAAGCGTTTGGAGGCAAACCGCGAGCTTGAGAAGAAAGCCCTTGTAATCTGCGAAAAAAAGGTAGCCGAGCACAACCTCGACATGAAGCTTGTAAACGTAGAATACACATTCGACAACTCAAAGCTTCTTTTCTACTTTACCGCTGATGGCAGAGTAGACTTCAGAGCTTTGGTCAAAGACCTCGCCTCGGTTTTCAAAACCCGTATAGAGCTTCGCCAGATAGGCGTAAGAGACGAAGCAAAAATGTTAGGCGGCCTTGGCGTTTGCGGCAGACCCTTCTGTTGCTCAAGCTTTTTAGGCGACTTTCAGCCTGTGTCAATCAAAATGGCAAAGGACCAAGGGCTTTCGCTTTCACCTGTCAAAATTTCGGGCACCTGCGGCAGACTTATGTGCTGTTTAAAATACGAGCAGGAGGCATACTTAGACCTTATCAAAAACACTCCCAAGTATGGTGCAATCGTTAAAACCCCCTTAGGCAAGGGCAGGGTTGTAGAAGTAAGCCTTGTAACAGGAATGCTTAAGGTGCATATGGACAACACCCCCGACGAAGCCGCACCTCAGGTATTTAAAGTTAAGGAGGTAAAGCTTATTAAAGATGGCTTTACCAAAAAGGTAAGCAAAGAAGAAGCCGAAGACCTCAAAAATCTGGAATAACATAGTTTTTTTAGGAAATCTGCAAAAACAATTGCATTTTCAAAAAATTATGCTACAATATAAGCGATACTAATAAAGGAGGTGTCTCCATGGCATACATTATCAATGATGATTGCATCAGCTGCGGTGCTTGCGTAGACGAGTGTCCCTGCGGTGCTATTTCTGAGGGTGACGGCAAGTATGTAATTGACGCAGACGCTTGTGCAGATTGCGGTGCTTGCGCAGATGCTTGCCCCGTTGGAGCTCCCGTAGAGGAGTAATCCCCAAATTACTTACAAGCCTACCGCACTCACTTAGTTGGGTGCGGTCTTGTTTTATATAATCAATTCTGATAAACATAAAGGAGGAATTAAAGTGCTTAAAGAAAGCGAACATTTAGAGCCGCTGGGAAATGGTATCGAGGTTATCGTCTCCCCTACACATCACTTCACCACCGATACAATTCTGCTTTCTCACTTTGCAAACCCCAAGAAAAGCTCAAAGTGCGTTGACCTTGGCTCCGGCTGCGGCACAATTCCCCTTTTATGGGCACGCTTTAACAAAAGTCTCAACATAACTGCTGTAGAAATTCAGGCTGATGCCGCCGATATGATAAAAAGAAGTGTTATACATAATAACTTAACAGAAAGCTTTTCTGTTTTATGCGAGGATTTAAGAGAGCTTAAAGGCAAAATCCCTTACGGTTACTTCGATGTAGTTACCTGTAATCCACCCTACAAAATCGCAGGCGGTGGTGTTACAAATCCCGAGGAGGGCAAGCTTTTAGCACGCCACGAAAGCTCCTGCACAATGGAAGACGTCATAAAAACAGCCTCAAAACTTTTGCAGTTTTCCGGTAATTTCTGTATGTGTCAGCGACCCGAACGACTCACCGATGCCCTTACGCTCATGAGGAAATACGACTTAGAACCTAAGGAGCTTCGCCTTGTACAGGGAAAGGTCGACAAAAAGCCTAAGCTTTTTCTGTTAAAAGGCAAAAAGGGCGGCAAGAAAGGTTATCTCGAGGTTCTTCCCACCCTTATTATAGAAAATTCAGACGGTAGCTTTACCGAAGAAATGAACGAAATTTACGGCTGTTATCAGCAAAACGCAGGGAGGCAGAAAAATGACTGAAAAAAACACCCTTTACGTTGTAGGCACACCTATCGGCAACTTAGGTGATTTGTCTCCCAGAGCTGCCGAGGTCCTGTCCGAGGTCGACTTTATCGCTGCCGAAGACACCCGCGTAACCCTAAAGCTTTTAAATCACCTCGGTATCAAAAAACCAATGGTCAGCTACTTCGAACATAACAAGGCTCAGCGTACAGGCGAAATCTGCCAAAGAATTCTAAAAGGCGAAAGCTGTGCAGTAGTTTCCGACGCAGGTATGCCCTGTATATCCGACCCTGGCGAAGATTTGGTAAGAGAATGCGGAAATTTAGGAATAAAAACCGTCGTTGTACCCGGTCCATCGGCTTTGATTTCAGCACTTTGCGTATCGGGGCTTTCTACAGGCCGCTTTACCTTCGAAGGGTTTATCTCCGTAAACAAGAAAAGCCGTAAAGAGCATCTTCAGTCTCTAACAAACGAGAAGCGTACTATGATTTTTTACGAAGCTCCTCATAAGCTTGCTAACACTCTTAAGGATTTGTACACGCATTTTGGTGAGCGAAAGCTTACCATTGTCCGCGAGATTACCAAAATCCACGAAGAGGTTATCCGTACCGATACAAAATCTGCGGCAGAAAGCATTGACGAAACCCCTTTAAAGGGCGAAATCGTGCTTGTTTTAGATGGCAAAGCAGAAGAAGCTAAAAAAGAAATGACCTTAGAAGAAGCACTAACCCTTGCGACCCAATTTATAGAAGAAGGCATCAAGGCATCAGACGCCGCCAAAAAGGCCGCCTCAATAAGCGGACTCAAGAAAAACGAAATCTACAGGGAGCTTACAAAATGACCTACGAAGAAGCTTTAAAGAAGATACATTCCCTTAATAAATTCGGCTCACGCCCGGGGCTTGACCGAGTAAAGAAGCTTTTAAGCTTAATGGATAACCCCGAAGAAGACGTCAGGTACATTCACGTAGCAGGCACCAACGGCAAAGGCTCGGTTTGTGCAATTATTTCCTCGGTGCTTAAAAATGCAGGCTATAAAACAGGTCTTTTCATATCTCCTTTTATAACGGATTTCTGCGAAAGAATTCAGATAAACTCTGTTCCTATTCCCCAGCATAAGCTTGCTGAGCTTACTCAGTATGTTTTCTCTTTTGTAGAAAAGCTTAACCAAGAGGATATTATAATCACCGAATTTGAATTTGTTACCGCAGTCTGCTTTGAATATTTTAAGCGTGAGAAAGTAGACCTTGCCGTGCTCGAAACAGGTCTCGGCGGTCTTTTAGACTGCACCAACGTAATCGAAGAAAACCTCTGCTCCGTTATCACCTCCGTAAGCCTTGACCACACCGATATTTTAGGCGAAACAATTGAAAAAATAGCAGAGCAAAAGTGCGGAATTATTAAGGACAACTGCCCTGTTATTTCCTCAGAGCAAAACGAGCAAGCCGCAAGAGTAATCAAAAACAGCGCCCTTCGCCATCACTGTCCTCTGCTTTTCTCTACAGACATTAAACTCAAAACCCTTAATGAAAGCATCGATGGAACCACTCTCGAATTTAACGGCATCAAGCTGGAACTAAGCCTTATAGGCGAGCATCAAGTAAAAAACGCACGTACCGCCTTAGCCGCACTTGCAGTACTTACAAAAGATGCAGGTGTTAAAATCAGCGAAGAAGCCATGAAAGAAGGCTTCAAAAACGCCGTTAATCCTGCAAGGCTCGAGGTGATTTCTAAGGACCCGCTTATAATTTTAGACGGAGCCCACAACGCCGACGGTATGCTTGCTTTTGCAAACGCAGTTAAAAAGTATACTCCCAACAGAAAGCGTGTGCTCCTTATGGGAATGCTTGCAGATAAAGACTCCTTGACCTCATGCCGATATATTGAGGGGCTTTTCGACTCAGCATTTACCGTTTCAGTTTCAAATCCCCGAAGCCGAAGTGCCTCAGATATGGCAGAAATTCTTAAAAAGCACATAGAAATTGTTGAAGTTTGCCAAACGCCCTTCGAAGGCTTCGATAAAGCTTTTGAAAAAGCAAAAAAAGAAACTGCCGCCCTTTTTATCTGCGGTTCACTTTATCTTGCCGGCGAGCTAAGACCTTATGTTTTAAAAAAATAAATTTTCCGACAACAGAATAATATAAAAAATTATGCCCATACTTAATAAAATAGGTATGGGCATATATTATTTTAAGGATGTGTAAAAATGCTTGAGCTTGAATTTAATAATTCTGTGCTGACAGTTCACCTTTCAGGCGAGCTTGACCACCACTCGGCGGCAGTTATCCGCAAAAAAATCGACTCCAAAACCGAACAGCTAAAACCTAAAACCCTACAGCTTGACTACAGCAACGTCCAGTTTATGGACTCCTCGGGCATAGGGCTTATTATGGGCAGATATCGCCAGATGTCCCTTTTAGGCGGTAACGTAGAGGTTACAAACGTACCCAATCATTTAAAGCGGATGTTCTCTCTTTCGGGGATCGAAACTCTGGGGGTGATGAAATGAAATGTATAAATGAAGTAAAATTTACCTTTCCTGCCAAAAGCACCAACGAAGCCTTTGCAAGGTCGGCAGTCGCGGCATTTATAATGCAGCTCGACCCCACCATAAGCGAGCTTTCGGATATTAAAACCTCGGTTTCAGAAGCTGTAACCAACTCGGTTGTTCATGGCTATATGGGGCAAGGCGGATTAATCTACATAACTGTGCGTATTTTAGAATCAAACCTCGTCGTAATAAAAATCCGCGACAGAGGTTGCGGTATCGCGGACATTGAAAAAGCCATGGAGCCTCTGTTTACCACAGGCGGCGACGAACGTGCGGGCCTTGGCTTTGCGGTAATGCAAAGCTTTATGGACAGCATTAAGGTAAGCTCTAAGGTTGGCAAAGGCACCACCGTCACCCTAAAGAAAAAAATCATAAAAAATGACCCTTAAAGAGCGACACAAAAAGGTCGAGGAAAACTTAGGTCTTGTTCATTCTATTGCAAAGCGTTTTTCGGGCAAGGGTGTAGACTACGAGGACATTGTCTCTGCAGGCTGCATCGGACTGATTAAAGCAATTGACAATTTCGACGAAAGTCTGGGTTTTAAGCTTTCTACCTATGCCGTGCCCGCCATTTTAGGTGAAATCAAGCGTATCTGGCGTGACGGCGGAAGCATAAAGGTAAGCAGAAAAATCAAAGAGCTTTCTCTTAAAGCCGCCAAGATTAACGAGCAAAGCATAAAAGAAAACGGCAGAGAGCTTACCGTCGCCGAATTAAGCCTTAGGCTGTCGGCAAGTAAGGAAGACGTCACCGAAGCACTGTCCTCGGCAAGACTGCCCCTGTCCTTAAGCGGCTACAGCGACGAAGACGACGAGCAAGAGTTATGCATTCCGATAGACTCTGCCGAAGAAAGCCTTGCCGAAAAGCTGACTTTAAAAAAAGCCATTGATGAGCTTAGTGCTCACGACCGCAACCTGATAACCCTCAGGTATTTTGAAAGCAAAACCCAGAGTGAAACCGCCAAAATCCTCGGCACCACACAGGTTCAAATCAGCCGTAAAGAGAAAAAAATCCTCGCCGCACTGCGGCTTAAAATGAGCGAATAAACAAAAAACGCCTCTTGAAAAAACATTTCAAGAGGCGATATTTTTATCTTTTCGAGCCTATCTTCTCCAAAAAATTCTTTTCATTCTTGGCTTTGGTAACATCAGCCGCGGCAATCTGCCTAAGGTTCTTAATACCCGAGCGTTTTGCCGCCTTAAAGAAGTGCACCACCCAACCTACGGGAAGCAAATAGGGCTTGCCGTTAAAGAAGGGATAAATACGCCTTACCTCTCTGTAAGGCGGAAAAAAATGAGCAAGTATTACTGCAAGCTTTCAATACACTCCGAAATATACTGCTGTACATTATAAATAGGGATGATAATACTGAAAAACATTCTAAGCAAACTTTTTTTAATAAAAGCTTAAGCTTTTACTTTTTTAAACTCGCTGTACGATTTCATCAACTGCCTCACACACGGTTTTTCTGTTTTCTTCAAACTGTGCTTTGTCCCAAAGGCTTACCTCGTTTTCACGCTGACGAAGCAAAGAAATTTCTCTGCTCATATTCTCAACAGGACGGCTTCCGCTTACCTCATGGCGGAAAGTACGCGAAAGTATAGCACAGGTAGAACCTAAACGCTTGTGCTCACCAATAACGTATTCGCTTTTAAGCATGCCCTCGCCGATTTTAGCAATACCGCCGAAGCCGTAAGGAAGTCCCTTCGCTTTAAACTTTTTACAAAGCATCTCAACCGTTCCGTTTGCAAGAAGCTCGAACATAAATTTCATATTATAGCTTAGGTGCAAATCGTTAAGTCCTATGTAAACCTCTGTGATTCCGTCAAGTTCAAGAATTTCGTCTACCTTTTCTACTGCCTCGGCAGTTTCAAAAAGCAGTACCGTCGGCACACGTCCGTCTACAATGTCAAGGAATGTCCGTACCTCATCTACGGTTTTAAAGTAGGGAAGCATAATTATATCGGCACCGTCGCCTATTATCCTGTCAATTTCAGGCTTAAGAGCAGGATGCACAGGGTTGCACCTTACAAGAAGCTGAGCCTTATTAATTACCTCTCTCAGCTTTTTAACGTCATCAAGACTTGAATGCGACACCACCGTATCAAGGTGGCCCTGACGCTCGTACTTGCCTAAAATTTCAAGGTCAAGGAATATTCTGTCAACTCCTGCTGTTTCGGCAGTTTTTGCAGACTGCGGGTCAGCAGTTAAGTACATAAGCTTAATATGATTTTGATTTATACCCAGCAAATCGCAGTAAAAAGAATAGATATTCTGAAGCATAATAGGACGTGCAAAGTACTTTTCTACTCTTTCTCTGCCGTTTTCCGCAAAGCTGTGACAAAGCTCCTTATTCTCCATAAGCTCAAGCATTTTGTCAAGTAACGCCTTGTCACTGTGAGAAGGCACCAGTACACCGCTTATACCATCCTCAATAACCTCGCTGGGGCCGGGTACATCGGTAGTGATTATAGGAAGCTTCATAGCCATAGCCTCCTGAAGCACCACGGAAATACCTTCTCTGTATGTAGGATGCACAAGTAAATCGCAGGCTGACATAAACTTTGCAACCTCACCGGACGGCTGATAACCTGTAATATAAACCTGCTCGCAATTTTTTGCCCATTCAATAAGCTCTTTATCGGGAGAATTGGTGTTATCCTCCATACCGATTAAAAACAGCCTTGTATTCTTGTGGTTATGTAAAAGTCCGCGATAAGCACTTAAAAGCTCGCCAACGCCCTTGTCTTTATTAAGTCTTCCGATATAACCGAAAACAAAGGTGTCGTCATCAATATCGTACTGCTTTCTGATTTCACGTCTGAATTCATCCTTACGGCTTATGTCGTATACGCTGAGGTCTACGCCAATAGTGCCGCCCTTACCGATAACAGCGATTTTTTCTCTTTTACAAAGTTTCTCGCTTATGGCAAGCTCCATATTCTTGTGGCTTGCGGCAAAAATCTTGGTTGAGCCTTTACTGGTAAACTTTTCAATAGCCTTGAAAACAGACCTTTTTATTCCTGTAAAGCCAACGTACCTTAATCCCCACTGACCGTAAACCCTTACAGGGATTTTCTTAAATCCCGGAGTAAGCGTACAGCACAAAGCCGCATTGGGAGTAGCGTATTGGATTACATCAAACTTACCCTCTTTAAAAATCTTCCTGAGTGCTTTAATACTTCTAATTACAGCAGACAAGCTGGTACCTCTTTGCAATGGCACATCATAAACTTTGGCAAACTCCTTATGCCTTCGGATAAATTCCTCGCTCATACCGCCGCAAACAACGGTAACCTCAAAGCCTTTATCAGCAAAATTTCTGGCACTGTCCGATACAAACCAGTCAAAAGCCTTGGCAATAGTGGTCATCATGCATATCCTAAGAGGTCTGTCCTCATTCCCGCTTGTGCCGCCTTCTTTTACACCTTTGGCAGTAAGCACCGAGGTAAAGGTTCCGAAAAAACACTTAAGGTCAAATGTCAGGCTCATATTCTTAACGTACTCGCCGTCAAGCCTTGCTTTAACAGAAATAGGAAGCTCATCTCTGCCATTAATCTGTGCCCATCCCGAAAGTCCGGGCTTTACGTCATTTGCCCCCCACTTATCACGCTCTTCAATAAGGTCATACTGATTCCACAGTGCGGGTCTGGGGCCTATAAACGACATCTGTCCCAAAAGGATATTAATAAGCTGAGGCAATTCGTCAAGACTTGCTTTCCTCAAAAACTTGCCCACAGGTGTTAAAAACTGCTCGGGGTCTTCCAGAAGATGTGTGGGAATATTAGCATCAGTATCCGTACGCATAGTGCGGAACTTGATAATATTAAAATGCTTTTTGTCCTTACCTACTCTTTTCTGAACAAAAAACGGATTTCCTTTGTCAGTAAGAACAATAAGAAGAATTATTACAAGAAAAACAGGAGACAAAAAAGCCGTAGCCACAAACGACAGGGCTATGTCCGCAATTCGCTTAAAAATCAGATATGCAGATTTGCTTTTGCTTTTTTCCTGCTTTACGGTTTTCTTTATTTCAGGTGAGTTGGTATTTGTCTTTGACATACCTGTGCCGCCTTTTCATAAAATATAAAACATATATAAGGTATATAGAAATACACTTTAATATTAACATATTCTAACATATCTGTAAACCTTTTTTACTCCGATTTTAGCTATTTTTAAATAAAAAATACAAGCTGTTTTATTAATCACTTTATAGGTTAAGTGTTATATCAAAGAGTGCGGCAACATATTATTTAAGGAATAAAATATGGAGGTTTCTATATGAAAGAAATCGTTGAGGAAAGGGCAACCCGACTTGCAGAATACATAATAGCCGAAAACGCCACCGTAAGGGCAACTGCCTGTAAGTTCGGCATAAGCAAATCCACAGTTCATACAGAAGTAACAATAACGAACGGTTCATATGGCTTGTAGCATAAACCCCGCAAAACCGCATAAATACAGGCTTTTCAGCACGGCACACCGCCGTGCTGTTATTTTTTATCCTAAGGAATAAATATAATCGCAACATAAAATCTCGGCAAAAATATGAAGCCATCACATTTTAACCGAGATTTTTTACTTTTTGAAATAACAAAATTTGTAATAAAGCACTTGATAATCTGTTGAAAAAAATGTATACTATTTTCAACGAGGTGAACTTATATGGAACGACCTTCAATTTTATCAGAAATAAAAAAAGAAATTCAAAATGCAAAAATCGGTACTGTTTTTGTGCCGATTGATTTTGCTTTGATTACAGATAAAAAAACCGCAAGCGTTTCGCTAAGCCGTCTTGAAAAAGAAAAAATTGTTTTAAAAATAATGCGCGGTATTTATTATAAAGCGGAGTATAATGATTTTCTTGATGAGTATGTTGCCCCTGAGGCCGATGCGGTCGCTCAAGCACTCTCAAGAAATTACGGATGGACGATTGTTCCTTGCGGAGATACAGCGTTAAATCTACTGGGATTATCTACCCAAATACCTGCCGCTTGGGTTTATGTAAGTGACGGCCCCTATAAAGAATATACCTACAACCAAACTACTATTAAATTTAAAAGAACTACCAATAAAGAAATCTCAAAATTGTCTTATAAAACGGCGCTTGTTGTTCAAGCGTTAAAAGCATTAGGAAATGATAGTATAAATGATTCGGTCATAACAAAACTGAAGAATACATTAACCGACAAAGAAAAGAAAACGATGCTTATGGAAGCAAAAGCTGTAACATCTTGGATATTCGAGTATATTAAAATAATTTGCAGGAGTTAAAAATATGCGTAAAATTGCAACCATAAAAGAAAATGACCGCAAGGCATTATTTCAAAATACTGCGTCAAAAATGGGTTTGACCAATGCGATTATTGAAAAAGATTTTTGGGTTTGTTTTATGCTTGATTATCTTTTTCACCGCTGTGAATGGAAAGATAATATTGCATTTAAAGGCGGCACCAGTCTTTCTAAAGCCTACGGACTTATTGAACGCTTTTCAGAAGATATTGATTTGATTCTCGATTGGCGAGTAATCGGCTTTGAGATAGACGAACCTTGGAAAGAACGCAGTGTATATTTTCCGCATAGTTTTTTTAATACCTACTTGTAAAGAATGGGGTTCAAGAGGCCGCAGGTTCGACTCCTGTCACTCGGACCATAAAAAGCAGAAACACGTTTGTGTTTCTGCTTTTTATTTTTCAAAATACAGGAGTCGAACCTGAGAAGGTCTGGGCGTTAAGAAAACAGTCCTGAGGACTGTTTTTAGCACAGAGCGGTGAGGCTGGTACCGAATGCGTCGGCATTGGGTAGCCGAGCCAAAAGGTTGCAATACTTTGTGTTGCAACCGTCGTGCTCCTGTCACTCGGACCAAATAAAAGCGACTCTACCGAAAGGTTGAGTCGCTTTTCTCTTATTGGAATAAATTTCAACTATTTTATAGGCTCTCCTATGGGTAAGCCTGTTTCGATTTTTGCAATATACTTCTGAATTGCGGTTGCGTCTTTGATGTTTACTTTTGTGTCTGCATTTACATCTGCACAGATTTGCTCTGCATCTGTAAGGTCAATAAGCTTTGCTGCAAACTTCTGGATTTCTGTAGCATCCTTGATGTTAACCTTGCCGTCACCGTTAACATCGCCCAATATTCCTTTATCTTTCACAGGTTCAGAGGAAGTTGTACTTTCACCTGTTGATGATTCTGAAGGCTTAGTTATATCACCAACATCAGACGTTGAAGATTCAGAAGGATCGGTAGAATCAGTAGTATTTGTAGAATCCGCAGGTGTTGAAGGATTAATTGGCTCGTTTGGTTCTGTCGAAATTGTACCTGTAGGAACTGTAGCATCAGTAGCACCCGGCGGAGTTGTCGTAGGCGGAATATAGCTTGTTATATCGCCGTTTGACATATTATATGAATATGTTCCTGACGACAGACCCTTTCTCTCAACATCAATCTTGATTACGGATGAAGCTGTGAGCGCAGTTGCCTCAACAGTAAATTTACCTGTGATTTCATCTGAATGTGTTGTGTAGGACTTGCCGTTCGCTGTTACCGTGATGTCTGCATCCTGAACTGCAACACCAACTATTGTAGTTTTGCCCTTAACAGCATATGAAAGACCTGCATTTGCAAGCACGAGTTTTGATTTTGCATTTATAAGCGACTCAAGTGTGCTTTCAACAAGTGCTTCGTCTGCAACGCCCTCGCCCTGTGCGATGAGCGCATCGGCTGTTGTCATAACAGCAGAAACATTTTTCCAGCTTGAGGCAGTATAGTCGCTTGATGTCATTGCAAGTACTTCTCTTGCCTCTTTCTTGAGCGTCTGGAATTTTGAAAGAACAATCTCAGGCTTAGTGAGTTTAAAGGTTGTGCAGTCCTCGTTTGTTATTTCTATGCAGGAACCGTCGATAATGCCTGTAATATCAGAGGTCCTTTTGCTGTCGCTGCCCGTACCTACGATTGCGCTAACCTTATCGTAGCCGCTTACTGTGTATATATAGTTGCCGTCAGCGTCCTTTTCCGTGAGTTTCATGCCCGGCCATCCGCCTGCCGGTTCGCTCTTGTCGTCAGTCCAGACATAGAGATGATAGCTTGCCGAAGGGCTGTACGGCTTAATTGTGAATGTAACTGACTTTTCAGACGGATCGTCACCGATTGCGCCCATAACCTTTGCTGCAGCGTAATTGCCTGACGGAACTTCAAGATATGTATCTCCGTTGAGATTTTTGAAGTCGCGGCTCTGTGAGCCGCTGCCGTTATTAAGAACAACATTGTAGGTATCTGTTGTGTCAAACTCCATAACATAGTAGCCGTCGCTGTTCTTTTCTGTCATCTGTCTTCCCGGCCAAGCACCGCAAAGATCTGTGTTTGTACCTGTCCAGGCATAAACATAAGGTGCGCTGTCGCTCTTTACATAGAGCTTTGCTTGCTGAGGAGGAACTGTAGAATCAGGATCGCCTGTTGTCGGCACTTGTTCGCTCTCAAACATCTTATAGAAGGATGCAACCGATCTTGATGAACCCTTTTCGTTTGTTGCCTCGAGTGTGATTTTGATTGTGTCGCCCTCGTAAGCAGTTTTACCGATTTCAAAGGTTGAGCCGTTTGTAACAAGGAACTTATTGCCGCCGTCGATTGAGCAGGTTGCGCTGTCACATTCCTCAAGTGATACCGTAACAGTCTGTGTACCCTTGAACTTTGCCGCGCCTTTTACGCTCATAATAGGTCTGCCGTCTGGCTCCTGAATGAGAATTGTTCCGTTTGCACCGCTGTTAAATGTTACCTTGCCGTCTGTAACTGTTGCAGATGACTGGTCATAGGTGTTCATAAGCCGCTGACCGTCGTTCCATAATGTAGAAACATCAATAGTTACATCTGCATTTGAAGAAGCAGCGATTACAGCTGCTACCTTGTCAGAAACACCGTTCTTGTCATAAGTTCTTGCAAATGCAACGCCGCTTGTTGCAGAAAGCATTGTGTTGCTGCCTCCACCGACTGCAACATGGTTGTTACGGAACTGACCAACCTTCTGCCAGTGAGCGAGAACAGTTTGGTCAAGGCTGTCCCAGTTCATATCACTGCGCAGTGAGTGACCGGAACCACCGGCGCCGTCAAAGGCTAAGCCATCAAACATCGGACGGTTTGATTCGTCACCGTAGTAAATCTGAACGCCGCCCGGAGCCAGGAGAAATGCCGAGCCGGTGTAAATCATTGTGTTTGTATCACCACGGGTTAAAAGCGCATCGTGTGATGAAATGAACGAAAGCGCATTGAAATCTTCCTTTGTGTTGATTTCATCAGCATAGCGCTGATACAAACCGGCAACCGTTGAACTTGCAAACACGCCTGCGCCCCAGGTCTCGAAGTTAATCATGGAGTCAAAGCCGCCCTGTGTATAGTAGTCATCATAGCCAAGGCCGTGGTCCCAAGCCTCGCCTGTCATCCAGAAGTCCTGCTGCCAGTCTGCACCCGGCTTGTCAGGGTTGTTCTTACGCCAATCTGCAAGTGCATCTACGCAGGCAGTTTTGAGCTGTTTCCACGAGCTTTGCTCAACATGCTTTGCTGTGTCACAGCGGAAGCCGTCGATACCGTATGTTCTTACCCACTCGGCAAGCCAGCTTGTAAGATAGCCTGTTACGGTATTTGAACTGCCGTACTTTTCGATTTTTTCGTCGTATGTACCCTCTTTTGTCCACTTTGTCTTTAAGATCTCAGGAATTGAAACAGGCGTTGTCTGCTCTGTTTTGAAGTCAGGCAGGCCGACGAGGCTCATCAATAAGTTACTGCCGCCGCCCTCGGTGTATCCCGGAAGGCCGCTTCTTACCCAGTCGGGGCCCCACCATTTGCCCCAGTCTTCTGCTGATGTTTTGTAATCAATATGGTTGTTGAAATCACTGACATTTTCAATGACATACTTATAATCAGTTGCACCCTCTAAAAGTGTACCGAAACCATACTCCTCCATATCAGCTAATGTATTGTAGCCGCAATGGTTCATAACTATGTCCATAATAACTCTGATGCCGTGCTCGTGAGCAGTGTCAACCAAAGTTTCAAACTCCTCGGGTGTACCGAAGTTTGCGTCTGTTTCGGTATAATCAAGCACATAATAGCCGTGATATGAATAGTGTGCAAAGTGGCCTGCGCCTGAGTCGCAGTATCCGTGAGTCTGCTCATACGGAGCGGAAATCCACAGTGCATTTACGCCGAGGTCGCTGAAATAGCCCTCCTCGATAGCCTGTGTAATACCTGCAAAGTCACCGCCGTGGAATGTGCCCGGAGCAGTGTCCCAGCCGGGAATCGGGTTACCGTCTTTGTCGAGTGTTCTGCCGTATGAGTGGTCGTTTGATGTGTTACCGTTTCTGAAACGGTCAGTAAGCAAAAAGTAAACTGTTGCATTGTCCCATGTAAAACCGTCTTTTTCAACAACAGAGCCTGCTATTGCAGAAACAGATGCGTTGTCATTGACAGTCGCAGCCGATGCACTGGCAAACGCAGAGGACATACAGCAAATTACCATACTAAGCGCAACAAGCACGCTTATAAGCTTTACTGTTCTTTTGGTTTTCATTTGTTTTACTCCTTTCAAAATTTTTGTATTTGTACAGATGCGTTGTCATTGACAGTCGCAGCCGATGCACTGGCAAACGCAGAGGACATACAGCAAATTACCATACTAAGCGCAACAAGCACGCTTATAAGCTTTACTGTTCTTTTGGTTTTCATTTGTTTTACTCCTTTCAAAATTTTTGTATTTGTTAGAAAAACCTGATCAAATCAATAATATCAAATTACAGTCACAAAATCTATTGTTTTATAAGCTGTAAATTAAAAAACGGCGATATATACAGATTTGCTGTCCGTTTTTATGCATATTTTAACTAAAATTTACCGGTTATGTGGAAATCTTATAATAAAAGCTGATATATATTATGCTTTTTCCGAAAGATGGGACAAGAAATATCCCAAGATCTCTCAGTCCTGGCGTACCAACTGGGCGAATCTAAGCACTTATTTCAAATACCCTCAAGAGATCCGCAGATTGATCTATACCACCAACACCATCTAGGGCTTTAATCGGCAGCTTCGTAAGGTGACGAAATCCAAATCGGTGTTTCCCACCGATGACAGCCTGCTGAAAATGCTGTATCTGGCCATGATAGATATTACGAAAAAGTGGACCGGACGCCGGCAGGATCGGAGCATGATCCACGCACAAATGGCGGTCTATTTTGAGGACCGGATGCCCGAGTAACAGAAAACCGCCTGCATATCAAGGGTAAAATGAACAGCGGCCTTGCAGCCGCTGCCCTTGACATGCATTCATTTTTCTGTTAATACTATAACCAAGGGGTGGTGTCGATGCCACCACCCCGAAAATATTATTTTGCCCTATTTTACGCCACAAATTGGAGTTTACACAGAATTTGGGATACACCCTACTTCATAAAAAGGTAGTTTTGGCACCGCATTATCCCAGCTTACATTGGGTAATCTTTCAAGGGGAACAGCGTAGAACTTCTGCTTTACATAACTGCCGTTCATACAACGTATAATCCTTTCCGCCTGCTCGGCATAAGCACCTGTAACATCAAACTCTGCGAGATTAATGATATAACACTGCTCCTCTGCCTCCGGGAAGAAAGTAACCTCGCCATAATAACCTTCTAATCCTTCACAATCATATTCAAACGGTTTATACGCATAGGTTACTGACTGCACTTTTTTCTCACCGTTTTCTTTAACAATCACTATATCCTTTTGCTTTAGGGTGATGCCATCGCAGAAACCCATATAGCATAGGTCTTTTACAAATTTTTCAATCGCCGTCTTGCGTTTCTTCTCTATGCTTTTTTCACCCGAAGCACCTTGCCTTAATGATATTTCAGCATAGGTATTCGGCTCAAAAATACCGAAGCAATCGAAACACACACCTAGGGACAAGGATATGATTTGCTTTTCCTTTGGCATCAGCAACTTTGCAGCATCACTAAAATACTCACGACATATGCTCCGCCAAGTCTCCCGAAGCAGCGATACTGACGAATCTCTAATAAGCTCGTCCGAGATAGCACCGTCGGGTTCTTCCCCATCATCCTCTGTGGGTACAATACCTATGGGATACTCGGTCGCCTTGCCGATGGTAATAAGCTCG
>JAUNEH010000096.1:0-3155 GCA_030525665.1 Ruminococcus sp. | reverse complement strand
GTCCAATAGAAAACCAAACCCGAGGGAGATGTGTAAAGGAACACAAGAAAGAAAAGTGCCATACCATAAAGCTGAATCTTTGTTTTTAGAGGAAAGCCTTTCAAATAAATTGCACTTGAAATTACATTAATAAGTGTCATAAGTATAGGCAGTATATTTATCGCCAATCCACCTATAACTAAAAGTCCGTCAGGAGCTCCTAAATCCTTTATAGGTCCTAGTGATGCACCTTTCAAAATTTCCAAATTTGACAAAAACTGATATGCCGCCATAAAAAACGGAATTTCAAGAAGAAGGGACACCGAACCCTTCAATGCATCTGTAGGTCTATAGTTATTTTGTCTATAGTAGGTTTGCAAAATCATCATTTTCTCGTCTCCCGAGAAAACCTGCTTAATGTGTGCAACACCTTTATGGAGCTTGTTCTCAATATCTCTTGCCTCTTCCTGCATTGCATCAGCACGCTTATACAAAGGAAGAACTAAAATATTCATCAACAAGCTCAGAAAAACAATAGATAAGCCTTGGTCGTAAGTAAACGCGTAAGCTATTTCGAAAATATACTCAAATAATATTTTCAACGGACCGATAAAAATATTCCCTAATACTGATAAAAAAGACATTTTATCCCTCCCCTCCTACATTATTAAGTTCATTATATTTTTCTACAAGATAATCTGCTACACGAACTGCACTTTCGCCTGCATGTGCCCATGTTTCAGCTTTAACCTCTGCTCTACCCTTTGAGTACTGAGAATCTTCAAGGCAACTATCGATAAGTTCCTTTAAATTTTCCATATTTTCATTTGTTAATTCTCTGCCGATTCTGGGCAATGCGGATGCTGTCCATAATGGTTTATCAAGCCACCATGCATCGTACACACTTACATCTATCTTGGGATCTGTGTAAATAATCGGTTTATTATAAACAAGCGAAAAATCAAAAGTAACACCGGAAAAATCAGAGATAAGTATGTCTGAACGCTTTAAAACTTCAAAATTGTCGTTATCTCTATTCCATTCAAGTTGGTCGCTTTCAGGATATTCTGCCATAAGTTTATCCATCAAATCTTTTTCAGATGTAAAAGATTGAGGATGAGGTCGAATAATGATATGATATCCTGTTTTTAAAAGTACCTCTATTATTTTTGAGCCATGCACACCAAAAATGGCGCTCGGCCCCCACGAAGGTGCCAAAAGTACTGTGCGAGGATGCTCTTCTGTTTCAGGACTGCTTTCAAGTCTTGCCACCATCTCATCCATATATGGTATACCAACCTTAAGCAACTCCTTCTCAGGCAGCTCTCTTAGTTTTTCAAGTGCTCTTATGTCTTCAATCTGATAATCTCCCGAAAGCAGAATCGAATCATAATAGTCTATTCCAAACATTCTGTATAAAGTAATATCGTTTGCCGCATGAGGAATGTGAACATAATACTTAACCTCTTTTGAACGTTTCCACTGATATACATCCAAACCCGGTGTAGTTGACAGCACTATGTCGGCGTTAAGAAAATTAAGCCTTGTAAAAAGCTTATTTTCATTTTCTATACACTCAGCTTTCACATTAGCATACTCGCAACTTAGAGCAGGATCATCAGGAGAAGCTGTGATATATACAATTTCTTTTCCTCTTTTATTCATTTCGCGACATATTGGCTCAAAAATCGACCAATACCTTTTATTGTCTGAAAAAATAACATAAGGAAGCTTTTGATTGGCGATTTCTACTTTTCCGCCACTCATCTTATACTTAAGCTTTATGAAAAGCATTCTTAAAGAATAAACAGCAGCTCCTATTACTCCTATGAGGATAGTAAATAGCATACTGCCTGTGCCGGGGTCAATGTATAGCTTCATAACACTTCTCCTTTTATTTTATTCAAAATAATTATATCATTATCCTCGTGCTTTTGCAACTTTTTTCGACTATCATCTGGAGTTTTTAAAAACAGCTTTAACTCTATGATAAAGCTATGGCTTGAAAACGACTGCAACGAAAGCCCTGAGCAGATGTGCAATATACTTTTAAAAGAATACAGAGGCAGGTTTTAAATTACCTTCCTCTGTATTCTGCTTTAATAATTTCTTCCATTTCCTCGGGGGATTCTTTACATCCTCCCTCGAGCCACATTTTAATAATTGCGTTTATACCGTTTCGAAAAAACTCGATATGATATTTTATGTTTTTGCCGCCGAAGTCTGCTTCTGCTCTTTTAATGTCGTAAATCATAACCATATTCTGTTGGTCGTAACCAAGCTTAAAATAAGTTTTATAAAACAACTGATTTTCTTTTATATGCGTAAACATTTTAAGCGCACCATTTTCTTCATTAAACTGCCTTTCCTTAAAATTTTCCGCAAAGTCAGCTTCTAATTTTTCTCTCAGCTTATCCGCAAGGTCATAAATATCAAGATAATTTGCATAAAAGGTACTGCGGTTAAGCTTTGTAAGCTTACAAATATCCGACACGGTTATACATTTAAGCTCTCTGTTTTGTAAAAGCTCTATAAAAGCCTTTTCCATTTTCTCTACTGACTGACGACGGCGTTTATTGTTCTTGGTATTCATAAAAATCTCCTTTATTCCAACACTTTGGTATTAATTGATGATTGTTTTTAGCCTTTAGCTAAATTATACTGAAATTGCAATAAGAAAACAACTGTTGGTTTTTTGAATTGCAAAAATGAAAGGAGAAGAAATATGAAAAAAAGCAGTTTTGTAGCAATGATTTTAGGAACAGTAAGCGGTGTATTTTTTGCACTTGGAATGTGCATGGCACTGCTTCCCGAGTGGAATGCCTTTACTCAGGGTGTTATTCTCGGTGCAGTTGGATTGGTGCTTGGTTTAATTACTGTGCTCGTTTGGCGTAAAATGGAAGGAAAGGCTCCTGTAAAGCTTAAGGGCAAAAACGTTCTTGCATTTTTAATAGGCTTATCGGGAGCTTTGATGCTTGGGGTAGGGCTTTGCTTCTGCCTTGTGTGGGAAAGCTACGTCTGGGGCACGATTATAGGCTTAACAGGCATTGTAATTCTGATGTCACTTATCCCCATATTTAAAGGCATAAAATGAAAACGGACAGAATATTAAAGCTTGCACTTATAAGTCTTGGCATAAACCTTGCCTTCGGCATTTACAACCTGATACTGGGGTT
>JAUNEH010000053.1:0-12540 GCA_030525665.1 Ruminococcus sp. | reverse complement strand
TGATATTTAAGAGGTGCTTAACACCTACATTTTCACTTACACTGTTGCCGCCCCAACTACCGCAACCAAGGGTAAGAGAGGGAGCAAGCTTGAAGTTATAAAGGTCACCTATACCGCCGTGGGATGAAGGAGTGTTCAAGAGGATTCGGCAGGTCTTCATTCTGCTTGCAAACTCACTGAGCTTTTCACGCTCTGTAATCTCGTTGAGGTAAATTGAAGAAGTATGACCGTAACCGCCGTCGGCAACTAACTGTTCTGCCTTTTTAAGAGCATCATCAAAGCTTACGGCTTTGTACATAGCAAGTACGGGGCTAAGCTTTTCGTGAGCAAACTCTTCTGAAAGCTCAACACTCTCAACTTCACCAATGAGGATTTTTGTACCCTCGGGCACTTCTACGCCTGCAAGGCTTGCAATTTTAGCGGCAGGCTGACCAACGATTTTTGCATTTAATGCACCGTTGATGATAATAGTCTTTCTAACTTTCTCTGTTTCATCAGCATTTAAGAAGTAGCAACCGCGTGTTGCAAACTCCTCTTTTACTGCGTCGTAGATATCCTCCATAACGATAACTGACTGCTCAGAAGCACAAATCATACCGTTATCAAAGGTCTTGGAGTGGATAATGGAGTTAACTGCAAGTAAGATATCAGCAGAGCTGTCGATAATTGCAGGAGTGTTACCAGCGCCAACACCAAGTGCGGGCTTACCGCTTGAGTAAGCGGCCTTTACCATGCCGGGGCCGCCTGTGGCGAGGATGATATCTGCCTCTTTCATAACTGTGTTTGTCATCTCAAGGGAAGGCACATCAATCCAGTCAATAATACCCTCGGGAGCACCTGCCTCAACTGCGGCCTCAAGCACAAGCTTTGCGGCGGCTATTGTGCAGTTCTTTGCTCTGGGGTGAGGAGAAATGATGATAGCATTTCTTGTTTTAAGAGCTAAAAGGCATTTGAAAATTGCAGTAGATGTGGGGTTTGTTGTAGGGATAACTGCGGCAATTACACCGATAGGCTCGGCAATCTTTGTGGTACCGAAAGCCTTATCCTCTTCAATAACTCCGCAGGTCTTTGTGTCTTTATATGCGTTGTAGATATACTCAGCGGCGTAGTTATTCTTGATAACCTTATCCTCAACCACACCCATGCCTGTTTCCTCAACTGCCATTTTAGCAAGAGGGATTCTTGCCTTATTGGCGGCAGAGGCGGCGGCTAAGAAAATCTTGTCTACCTGCTCCTGAGTGTAGGTTGCGAAAACCTGCTGAGCTTTTCTTATGCTCTTGATTGTAGCTTCCAATGTTTCTACACTGTCAACTACTGTGTAACTTTTTGCTTCCATAATTTATCCTCCTAAAATTAAAATACGAAGTGTAATTTGTACTCTCTTTCGAGTTCGTTAAAATTTTAACACACTTGCGTAAGCTTTGGAATTCTTAAAATGTTAATCAGTATTATCAAAATAGATAACACCTCAATTACCGACAAAAAAGTCCAACCTCAATTATGAGATTGGACTTTTTTAAACTAAAGATACTTTCGTTTTGAATCGCACAGCTCAGTAATAAACTGTCTGTCCAGTTTTGAAAGCTTATAACCGTTTTTATAAATCAGAACATCCTTGTAGACCTTCTTATTGTCTACACATTTTTTCTGCACCAGATTATATCGGTCAAGCAAAATCTTAGGTGCAGGAGATACCCACATAAAAGTTTCAGGATTTTTGGAAAGAAGGTCAAACTGACTTGCTCTCTCAAAAATGAATATTCTTCGGTCAATATTGTCGGGTAGCTCCTCTTTCACCACTTTTGAAAGAGGCATAGAAGGAACATAAGGGTCAGCGTGAGCTATCTCAATAAGCCCCTTTAAATCATCAAAAGTAATTACATCCTTTTTAGCCAGAGGGGACTCTTCACTCATAATAAGAGTATAGGTAAACTCAGTTATCATTTCATAGCAAAGGTCTTTATCCTCAAGCATAGACTTAAAATACCTGTCGTAGTTTTCGGCATATCGAATGATACCCAGCTTGTAGTCATGTTCCAGAATATTATGTATTGTACGCTGAGAGTTTGTTTCTTTATAAAAAATCTCAGCGGATTCTTTTGAAATGATCTTAGAAAACTCAGCAAACGCCTCAGATATATAGCATGCTCTGGGTACAGAAATTGAAAACTTCTGCTTATTAACTGAACCGTTCTTATACATTTTCTCTACTTGTTCAATCTGTCCCAGAATATCTTTCGCAAAGCCAATAAACTCTTCACCTTCGGGAGTAAGGCACATTCCCTTTGCACTTCTGTCAAAGATTGAAATACCAAGGTCAGCTTCAAGCTCCTTTATAGAACGACTTATATTAGGTGCCGCTATAAGCAAAACTTCGCTTGCTTTACCAAGAGAACCTGCCTTTGCCACTTCTACTGCATATTTCATATGTAAAATATTCAAGCTCTCACCGCCCAAAATGAATTCTTCAATATTATAACACATTTAAATACAATATTCAATCTGCAAAAGCATTGTAATAAGCCTCTCCCAAGAGAAAGCAGAGAGCTTTTCTCTGCTTTCTCTATATGGAGGTTAGAAAGAAAAGGGGATTAAGCGTTAACTGTCTCTTCGATAGTTTCTTGTGCTTTTGCGTCGAGGTCTTTGTTTGCCTTTTCAACCTTAAGGAAGCAAAGTAAAACTGTGATAATAACATTGATAATAAGGGGAAGCCAGAGGTAGATGAAGTTGAGCATATTTACGCAAGACTGAGACTGAACAACTGCATTCTCAATGTAACCACCTGCTTCAAGTAACCAACCTGTAAGAGCTACGCCGATACCGCCGCCGATTTTAACGCCGAGAGATGTGCAAGAAAACATGGTGCCATCAATTCTGATACCGTCTTTCTTGTAAGTGTAGTCAGAAGCAGCAGCAATAAGAGCATTGATGTCTCCCTGAAGAGGTCCCATACCGAGAGTAGAAATTGCAAGGCAGATAAGCATCATAGGTACATTGCCGAGATATCCGCCAACCAAAACAAGCACTCTGAAAACTGATGAAATGATATATCCTGTAATATTCAGCTTATACATACCTTTGCACTTGCTTACTAAGAATGGTGTTGAAATAAGACCGATAATCATCGGGATATTTATTGCAAGTGAAAATGTTCCAAGGAGCTCAGCATTACCTAAAATGTACTTTGTATAGTAAATACCCATACCGGTCATTGCGGTATAAAGCTGAGTGAGAATATATGTACCGCAGAGGATAACAAAGTATTTGTTGTGAAGGAGTAACTTCATAGACTCTTTAAAAGAGTACTTTTTTTCGGGCTTTGCGTCAGCGTTTTTATCAGCGTCATCATTACCTGTTTCGTTATCGGGAAGCTCTTTTACAGAGAAAACTGCAATTGTGTTTGTGATAATACCGATTACTGCATAGATGATAGCCATCCATCTCCAAGCGGCTGCGTCGTTGCCCATAAAAGCTACTGCGCCAACTGTAACTGCCTGAATTGTCATACTTGTTGCAGTTGCGAAGATGAATCTGAATGTACCAAGCTGAACACGCTCAGCACCGTTTCTTGTTACAAGAGCTGTAAGAGCACCGTAAGCGATGTTGTTTGCTGTATAGAAGCCTGCGTTTAAAAGGGTGTAAGTGATAAAGAAGTAAATGTACTTAGCGGTATCACCCCAGCTTGTAGGAATTGCGAAAATCGCTACAAGAAGCACCGCACAACCAAAGAAGCCGTAGAACATCCAAGGTCTTGCTTTACCCATTTTGGACTTTGTTTTGTCGATAAACGAACCGAAAATAATATCGGAGAAACCGTCAAAAATTTTTGAAACCATCATAAGAGTACCGATAATACCGGCGTTCATTCCCATTGTATCTGTGAGGAAAATCATCAGGAAGAAGGTAAGGAATGCATAAATCACATTACCAGCAACGTCTCCTGAGCCGTATCCGACTTTGTTATACCATTTTAAATATTTCTTTTCAGACATTGTTACTACTCCTTTACTGTTAATTAGAGGTTTTGATTATGAGAAGATTAACTTTGCGTTAAAGGTAAACTCTTCTTCGTCAAGTCTGTATTTTTTGAGAAGTCTGGGGCCGCAACTGTTTGAGCCGATTCCGTTCTGAGCAAAGTCAACACAAAGAACTGTGCTGCCGCTTTTTTCAAGCTCGAAGTTGTGCTTTTTGTTTTCAAGCTCCTCCTGTGTATAAGGTGAAGCATTGAAAGAGAAGCTTTCCTTGCAAGTAACTGTTAACTTGCGGTTTTCTCCCTTAAGCTCTACAAAGTCACAGTCAAAGTGGCTTCCGTTTTCCTGAGGTCTTAAGTAATCCTCGTGAAGCTTTTCTGTATCGCTTGTAAAAAGTCCGTGATATGTAGCTCTGCGCTTATCTCTGTAACTTTCCTGAGGACCCATACCGTAGTAAGTTACCTTGTTCATTTTCTCAGGAACAAAGAGTCTTAAACCAAATCTGGGAAGCTCGGGAAACTCGGGATTTCTCTTAACATCAAGCTTTACATCAATATCGCCTGTTGCTTTAACTGTCCATACTGCTTTTACATCAAGCATTCTCTGAACAGGTGCAGCAGAGAGTGAAATATCTGTTGAAATAATAAGCTCGCCGTCTGCTATGCTGTATGTGGTTGTATATGCTCTGGGAAGTGCTCTGTTGTAATGAGCTCTGTACCATTCGGATTTCTGATGTCTGTCGTTGTCGGTAGGAGCACGCCAGATGTTAATCTCCATAGGTCTTGTCAAGAGGTTTTCTCCCTTATTTTCAAGCTCATCAAAAAGGCCTGTATGCTTATTAAATCTGTAATTGAAGGCTGTACCCTTGATTAAAAGGGCTGTATCTGTTTCCTGAACCTCAACACTGCCTTCTGTATTTGAGAAACATTTTGAAAGTTCTACTGCATACTGATTTCTGCCGTCAGCATTGTCAAGAAGTGTTTCTTCAAAACCAAGCTCGTAACCTTCAGGTAATATTTCTGTTGCTTTCTTGAGGGTTGTGTAAATTACCAAGTAGCACTTTCCTTTTGCAGGAACATCAAGGTTAAGTGTAATACCCACATCAGAATGAGGAGGAATGGAGGGTAACTCGTCAATGGTTTTTGAGCAAACCACCTCGCCGTCGCAGTTGATTTCGTAACGGATGTTAAGATAATCCTTTGCGTCAACAAAATCCATAAAGTTATGAAGAACAAGTCTGCCGTTTTTCTGATTAAACTCCTTGATTCTTAAAGGACGATGAACATTCTTAAATTCAAGAAGTCCTGTGTGGGGAGTTCTGTCAGGATATACAAGACCATCCATGCAGAAGTTGCCGAAGTGAGGATACTCACCGTGGTCGCCGCCGTAGTAGTACATTGGCTTGCCGTTTTCTGCAACGCCCTTATAAATGCCGTGGTCACACCACTCCCAAACAAAGCCGCCGCAGATGTTGTCGTGTGCATGGAACACCTGGAAGTAATCCTCAAAATCGCCGGGGCCGTTGCCCATTGCGTGGCTGTATTCGCAGGTGATGTAAGGCTTTCTGTAATTGCTTCTGAGGAAATCGTCAATTTCTTCAAAAGAGGGGTACATTCTGCTATAGAAATCAAGATTTGAGAAATCGTACTTTTTGCTGTGGTTTCTGTAATGAGCACCTTCGTAGTGAGTAAGTCTTGTGGGGTCAAACTCCTTTGTCCACTTAAGAGCCTCTTCAAAGCAAACACCGTAGGCACTTTCGTTACCCATTGACCAGATTACAACGGAAGGTCTGTTTTTATCTCTGTGAACACAAAGCTTTGTTCTGTCAAGAGTGGGCTCAATCCAAGTAGGATTGTCAGCCAAAGGACCGTTCCATCTTTCGCAGTGGTTTTCCCAAGCATTATCCTCATAGAAGATTTCTGCGACACCGTGACTTTCGTGGTCTGCCTCATCAATTACCATGAAGCCATACTTATCACAAAGCTGATAAAAGATAGGAGAATTGGGATAATGGCTTGTTCTGATTGCATTGAAGTTATGAGCCTTAATCATGTGAAGGTCTTTCTTCATCTGCTCTAAGCTTATTGTAAATCCTGTTACGGGGTCGGAATCGTGACGGTTAACGCCTCTGAACTTAATCTTCTGTCCGTTGAGATAAACGATTTCATTCTCTATCTTTATCTCTCTGATACCAACCTTATCTACGATTACCTCGTTTTCGGTTTCCATAACCAGAGTGTAGAGGTAAGGCTCTTCGGGATTCCAGAGTGTGGGATTTACTATTTCAAGAGCAAACACCTGCTGGTATGCACTGCCGTTATCAACCTTTTCGTAAGCTTTTCCTACAAGGTTATTTTCTTCATCGTAGAGAGCGATACTCAAGGGGGTGATTTCTTCATCAAGGAAGTTTACTTCGATTTCTACATCTGTTTTATCCTCGTTTATCTTTGTTTTCACAAAGTAATCGAAAACTGCTTTCTCAGGTCTTCTGAGAAGGTAAACATCTCTGAAGATACCACTCTTTCTGAACTTATCCTGGTCTTCAAGGTAAGTGCCGTCGCACCACTTTAGAACCAGAACCGCCAGCTTGTTTGTACCCTCTACGAGAGAATCTGTAATCTCAAACTCGCTTGTGGAATGTGACACCTGACTGTATCCTACATACGCTCCGTTCACCCATACATAGAAGCAAGAATCAACACCTTCAAAGTTGAGGAAAACTCTTGGAGCTGAAGCGTCTTTGTGACATTCAAACTCCTTTACATAAGCGCCGCAAGGATTCTCATGAGGAACATAAGGCGGGTCAAAGGGAATGGGATACTCTACATTTGTGTACTGCTCAAAGTCGTAACCGTAGTTCTGCCAATCTGAAGGAACTTTTACCTTTTCAAAATCGCCAAGGTCTGCACCGATTTCGAAGAAACGCTCTTTCAGGTCATAGATACTTTTGAAGTATCTGAACTGCCAGTCGCCGCTTAAGAGATTCAAGCGATCCGACTGCTCTCGGTTCTCCACAAGATCGCCCATATTCTTTGAAGCAGGAATGTAGTAGGCTCTGTTTTCCATTGTGTTCTCGTGTAACACATTAAGGTTTTCAAAGTGCTTGGGAATAAACATATCTTTCTCCTCCTTTTATTTTACGGTGAAAACAAACTTTGTGGTCTGGTTGTACCTCTCGTTTGCTTTCAATATATTTGATGGGAATTCGGGATGATTTACCGCATCCGGATACCCTTGGGTTTCAAAACAAAAGCCGCTGTATTCTTCATAAGAAGCGTTCTTTTTGCCGTTTAAAACATGAACATAATTTGCTGTGTAAAGGTGAAGTATGGGCTGAGTTGAGTAGCACTCAAGTTTAATTCCGCTTTCCTCGCTTTCGGCTGTTGCCAAAAGTCCTAAAGTGCGTTCTTCCTTATCAATTATGAAGCTATGGTCAAAGCCTTTGGCTATTTCAAGCTGTTTGTGATTTTCTTTAAGTCCTTCGGAGATTTTCTTGCCCTTTCTGAAATCAAAAGGTGTACCTGTAACATTTCGAATTTCGCCTGTGGGGATTAAAAACTCGTCAACAGGAATGTAACTGTTTGCGTTTATCTTCAAGGTATGCTCATTTATTGAACCGCCTGTGTGACCGTCCAAGTTAAAGTAGGAATGGCTTGTGATGTTGCAAAGTGTATCTTTATCTGAAATTGCACTGTAATTTATTGTCAGTACATTTTCGTTATCAAAGCTGAACCTTACCATAACCGTCATATTTCCGGGGTAACCTTCGTCACCATCGGGAACATTCAAGGTAAATATCACATCGTCATCCTCTACACGGCTATCCCATACTCTTCGGCTGAAGCTCTTAACACCGCCGTGAAGATGATTGGGGCCGTTATTTATGGGAAGGTTAAACTCCTGACCGTTAAGCTTAAACTTACCGTTTCGGATTCTTCCACAGCACCTTCCGACTGTTGCACCGAAGTATGCACCGTCAGTCTCGTAACCGCCTATACCCTTGTAGCCTAAAACTACATCTCTCATTTTGCCGTTTTTGTCGGGTACTATAATGGACACTACAGAAGCACCAAGCTGGCTGAGCACCACTCTTGCGCCGCTTTTATTTTCTACTATGTAATACTTGATTTGGATTCCTGCGGAGTTTGTTCCGTAGAAATAACTGATAATTGCTGCCATTTTTGTTTCCCCCTTAAAGAGTTGCTGCAAATCTGTCGAAGGCTGCCTGACCTTCCGGTGTTCTCTTGAATACGCCTGCGTCCTTTAATACTTCAAGGAAAACAAGTCCGATTTCCTTTTTGATTATCTCGTCGATATTTTCTTCATTTACTGTGTCGTATTTCTCCATAAACTCATACACCCAGTGCGCGTGGCTGCTGATTTCAGGAATTTCTGCTATATCTTCACCTTTGAGGATTGCGTCTTTCATAAGGTTGATTTCGTTTTTTAGTCTTGCAGGAAGTACCGCCAGACCCATAACCTCAATAAGTCCGATATTTTCTTTTTTAATGTGATGAAGCTTTTGATGAGGATGAAAAACTCCTAAAGGATGTTCATCGGTGGTTATGTTGTTTCTAAGCACCAAATCCAACACGAACATTCCGTTTTGTCTGAAAGCTATGGGAGTTATTGTGTTGTGAGGCTCGCCCTGTGTATTGGCAAACACAAAAGCTTCTTCGTCTGTGTAGCCTCTCCATTTTTCGAGGATAAGAGAAGCAAGACCGATAAGGCTCTCTTTATCTTCGCTTTTAAGTCTTATAACCGACATAGGCCATTTAACTATGCCGCAGTTTACATTCTCAAACCCCTTTACGGAGAACTCTCTTTCTACCTCTGCCCTATTGAGGGCGAACTCGTATCTGCCACCCTGATAATGCTCATGGGTGAGGATTGAGCCGCCCACAATGGGAAGGTCGGCATTTGAACCGATAAGGTAATGGGGAAAGAGTGAGGAGAAATCCAAAAGTTTTTTGAATGTGGAGTTATCAATTACCATGGGCGAATGGCTGTCGCTGAATACAATGCAGTGTTCGTTATAGTATACATAAGGTGAATACTGCATAAACCACTCTTTGCCCTCTAAGGTCAGAGGAATAATTCTGTGATTTTGTCTTGCAGGATGATTTATCCTGCCCATATATCCCTCGTTTTCTTTACAAAGCAAGCACTTGGGATAACCTGACTGCTTCTGAAGCTTTGCCGCCGCAATAGCTTTGGGGTCTTTTTCAGGCTTTGAAAGGTTTACGGTGATGTCGATATCGCCGTATTCTGTGCTTACCTGCCACTTTAAGTCTTTTTTTATTCTGTATCGTCTTATGTAATCGCTGTCGCAACTGAGCTTGTAATAAACATCTGTTGCTTTTTCGGGGGATTCTTTGTAGTTCTCGTTAAACTCCTTGATTACCTCTGAAGGTCTTTTAACAAGAACACTCATAAGCTTTACATCAAACAAATCTCTGTAAGTCACTGTATTCTCGGGAATAAGTCCTTTTTCAAAAGCTACATCAAGAAGCATGCTGAGGATTTCTTCAAGATTTTCTTCGTTGTCCTTTGTAAGCTCTACGGAATACTCACTATCGGGAGCATCCATATTGAAGATTTCCATAAGCCTGTTAGCTGTATAAACTCTGTCCTCTGCTTCTATCAATCCTGTGTTAACTCCGTAGGAAACCAGTCTGTTTATAAGCGAATAAATACTTGTGTTCATAAAATCCCCTGACTTTCTATTACTTGTATCCGTTGGGATGTGTGCTGTGCCACTTCCAAGCGGTTTCGATTATTGTCTTTAAATTGTCAAATTCAGGCTTCCAACCAAGAACCATCTTTGCCTTTGCACTTGACGCAATCAGTGTAGCCGGGTCACCTGCACGGCGACCTTCATACACAACCTTTATGTTTTTGCCTGTAACCTCTTTAGCGGTTTCAATTACTTCGTTAACGGAGAAGCCTACGCCGTTACCAAGATTAAAGATGTCGCTTTCACCGCCGTCAAGGAGATACTTAACTGCAAGGATGTGAGCCTGAGCCAAGTCTGTTACATGGATATAATCTCTTATACATGTGCCGTCAGGTGTGTCGTAGTCTGTACCGAAAACGCTTATGTACTCTCTTGTACCGTTTGCCGCCTGCAAGATAATGGGAATCAAATGTGATTCGGGGTTGTGAGCCTCACCGATATTGCCGCTTATGTGAGCACCGCAGGCGTTGAAGTAACGAAGTGAAACATACTTGATATCGTGTGCAACTTCGGTCCAGTAGAACATTCTCTCCATTGCTCTTTTTGTTTCACCGTAGCAATTTGTGGGGTTAGTGGGGTCACGCTCTAAAATCGGTGTGTGTACAGGCTCGCCGTAGGTTGCCGCTGTGGAGGAAAATACAATGTTTTTGATACCGTGTGCAACCAAGGACTCTAAGAGCACCTTTGTGCCGTATACATTGTTGTCGTAATACTTGAGAGGGTTCTTCATACTCTCTCCCACCAAGGAGTTAGCCGCAAAATGAATAACCGCGTCGATGTCTTTTTCGTTATCAAGTGCAAAATCTATCTCTGCTCTGTTTCTTAAATCGCCCTTGTAAAGCTTTGCATCCTTGTGAACCGCCTCGGGGTAACCTGTTTCGAAGTTATCGAAAACCACAACCTCGTGACCTTCTTCGATAAGCTTATATACTGTATGGGAGCCGATGTAACCTGCTCCACCAAGAACAAGAACCTTCATATTTATCTCTCCTTAAATAACCCTGATACTGCCGTGCTTTCTGATTTTAAGCACGTGGCAGGAATTTTCACCGAACACTGCATCAATAAAGCCTTTGTAATTCTCAACATAATCGTTGTGAACAAATGCCTGAATAGTGCCTGCGAAGCCTCCGCCGTGGACTCTGCATACGCCGTGGTCCAGAAGAAGTCCGCCGCTGAGCGCTAATGCAACCGAAACATTCTGATGTTGAACATCTCTGTTGGTATATACATTCTGTAAATACTTGAAAGAGGAGTTACCTGACTTCTTGATAATATAAAGGAAAGTATCGAAGTCGTCCTTCTTCAGAGCATTTACTGCATTTTCTACATTGAGTTCTTCCTTAAAAAAGTGGAAAGCTCGAAGGGTTGCTCTGTCGCCTGCAACCTTTCTAATCTGTGCAAGGTGAAGATAGAACTGAGTAGCATCGCAATCTCTTAAAACCTCTTTGCCGAAGTAATTGGCTACCTTCTTCATTTCCAGGGGAATCATTGCGTAATCATCTGTAAGGTCAACATGAGAACCTTTAGTATCTACAATGCAAAGGCTGTAGTTGTACTTTTCAAAATCAACTTCAATCTTATTTACAATAGGCTTTTCGGGATTTTTGAAATCCACGTTTATCATACCGCCAACTGAACAAGCCATCTGATCCATCAAACCACAAGGCTTTTTGAAGTAAACATTCTCAGCAAACTGAGAAATCTGAGCAATGGTAATGGCGTCAATCTTCATATCATTGAAAAGTCCGGAAACTATTGTGCCGATTACATTTTCAAACGCCGCAGATGAAGAAAGGCCTGAGCCCACAAGAACATCGCTTGTAGTGTAAGCATTGAAACCACCCAACTTATAGCCCCTGTCTTTAAGTCCCTTAAGCACTCCGCGAACCAAGCTCTCTGTATTGCCTGCTTCGTTTTCTCTGATATCCAAATCGTTGATATCAACGGTTATCATATCGAAACCGCTTGATACAACCTTTACTATATTGCTGTTGTTTCTGGCGGTTACTGCGATAATGTCAAGGTTAACAGATGTTGCAAGCACCTTGCCGTGCTGATGGTCTGTGTGGTTACCGCAAACCTCGCTTCTGCCGGGAGCACTGAAAATACTTATTTCATCCTGACAGAAAAGAATTTCGTATTCCTTAATAGCTTTGATGTATCTTTCGCGCTGATAATCAATCTGCTTACTGTCGATGTAGATTTCTTCAAGTAAGGAGTCATACTTTCCTTTCTTTAAATTCTCTACTGCTTTAACTGAATTTATCATCTTTACCCACCCTTTACTAAATTTGTTTGGTAAACATTTACTTTGTTTACCACCTTTGTTAACTAAATTATAAATTATGTTTACTAAAATTTCAACCCCTTTTTAGTAATTTTTATTGGATTTCAGGCAAAAACACGATTTTTCTGTGATTTTACTAAATTGCCTCTTGATTTTTTAGTAAACATTTACTATAATACAAGTAAACAAGGAAGGTGATTTTATGGCTACTATCCGCGATGTTGCAAAAAAGGCTAATGTTTCAGTAGCAACCGTATCAAGAATTTTAAACAACGACCCCACGCTCAGCACTTCTCCCGAAACAAAACAAAGAGTAATTAACGCTGCTCAGGAGTTAAGCTATACTAAAAAAAGAAAAGTATTGGCTTCTCCAACCTGTACCATAGGAATACTTCAATGGTTTTCTTCGGTTCAGGAGATGGAAGACCAATACTATCTTTTAATGCGACACGGTATTGAAGACTGTTGTGCAAAGAATAAAATCAACATCATTCGCAAATTCAAAACTGACATTGATTATCTTGACGCACTTAATGATGTTG
>JAUNEH010000007.1:0-43433 GCA_030525665.1 Ruminococcus sp. | reverse complement strand
TATTCCTGCCGCCGCAATTATGTGGTCTCGGTCAGAAATCAATACAGGCAGTCCACCCACTCGGCTTAAAACCTCGGCGTACTGAGCCGCAAAGCTACTAAGCTCGCCGATGGGGGAGTACTTCTTGAAAATAACCTCGCCGTCGGTAGCAGTAAAAATTTCCAGAGGGTCTCCCTCACGAATACGAAGGGTTCGTCTGATTTCTTTTGGGATAACAACACGACCTAGGTCGTCTATACGGCGTACAATACCTGTTGCTTTCATATCTATATCCATCTCCTTAATTTCAAATCGTGATGTTAGTATTTGTAAATGCAGGAGATTTATACTGCCCCATTCAGTTTTATTTAAAGAATAGCTATTGACACAATACGCAACAATTATTATAATAACTTAAAAGAAAATTCACTAAAAGGAGCTTTTACAATGGATTTTTTAAAGAAGTTTTTCCCTTTTTCATTTAAGTTTGAGACAACCAAGCAGTTTGTATGGACTATTATCCTTTATGTCGCAGTAAATGTTGTTGCAAGTATTATTTTTGCTTTTATGGGCAGGCTTCCCTTTGTTGGTTGGGTATTCAGCATTGCAAACTATGCAACATACCTTTACTGCTTAGGCGGAATTGTTCTTTCAATTCTTAACAAGGTTGGCGTAATAAAGTAATTTAATATATTACATAAGAAAAGGCACCCTCTGCGTTTTGCAGAGGGTGCTTGCTATTGCTTCAGTTTTCAAAGTAGTATCTGATAAGATACTTCAAGATTTCCTCGCGGTCTTGTTCGCTCATAATCTGACGTGCATTTTTATGGAAAGTCAAATAGTGCTCGTCATCGCTAAGAATAAAGCCCGATAGCTGAGCTACAGCATCGTAGCCTTTTTCGCTAAGAGCCTCATAAGCGACTTGAAGTGCATCGTGAATTTGCTGGTCCTTAGAATTGCTTAATTCTTTTTTTGCCATAATATCCTCCTGATTTTGTTTTAATCCATTAGGTAAAGGGAAAAGTTATTTTTTGTTTTTCATTCTAAGAACTTCTACTGTGTGTCGCAGTAGGTCTATATCGTTTTCATCTAATCCCGACACATCAATTGTAGGCCTTGCTTCTAAACCCAAAAGATAATCTGTTGTGACGCCAAAAATTGTTGACAGCTTTACAAGAATATCGGGGGATGGGTAGCGTTCTATAAGCTCGTAGTATGAAATTACAGATTTTGTGAGCCCTAAGCGGTCGGCAAGTTGTTTTTGAGTAAGCCCTGCTTTAAGACGAAGCTCTTTTAGTCTTATTCCAAAGTTAACCATATCAATACCTCGTTCCAATAATATAGTACCAAAGGAGTGGTCAAAATAGGTTTACAAAAGTACAATGATAGTTGACTTTTGCGAAAATATGTGCTATCATTTGTACAAATAAAGTTGACAAAAGATAACCATAATATTACTTTTGCGGCTTTTAATTTAATGAGTGGAGGAATTAAAATGGAAGAAAACAAAAATACTCAGATTCAGGAGTCAACAGAAAACGGTGCAGTAAAGCGTAACAGGTGCTTGCCTTCTTTTATTATAGGCTTGGTGGCATCTTTGTTTGGTATTATGGGCGGATTGTGCACTACAATGTGCGACTCGCTTATCAGTAACGGCGTGGCTCCTTTTATTCTGATTGTTGGCGGAAGCGTTGTAGGTTTAGTAGGTGCATGTCTGTGTATGAATAAGGCAAAAATCGGTTCTATTTTACAGTTTGTTGCGGCAATCATGATTATAATCTGTGCTTACGGAGTTACCGGTGCTGAGTTTATGACAATCTTTGCAATGATTTTGTTCATTGTAAGCGGAATTGTTGGCGTTGTCTTTGCTTTTGTAGTTAACAGAAAGTAATGTATCCGTATATACATACTGGTTTTGGAGATGTTTATACATTTCAGTTAGCGGTTATAACAGGCTTTGTAGTTATGGTTGCAGTCATTCATACGCTGCTTAAGTCTGCCAAAGACCGCGACAGAGAGGAAGTATACATTTTTGCAAAGGTTTTTATCAGTGCCTTTTCAGGATATATATTTTCGGCAGTATTCGATGCACTGTTTAAGCTTAGACAGAACGACGGCTTTAAAATTAGCGGAGTTACTTTTTACGGCGGACTTATTGGTTCAGCTATTTGTATGTATTTTTTGCTCAGAATTTTCAGAAAGAATACAGAGTATACTGTTCGTCAGTGGTTTAATATATTAACCGTTCCGCTTATATCTTTTCATATATTCGGAAGAATCGGGTGCTTTTTAGGCGGCTGTTGCTATGGAAAAGCTACAGAAAGTCCCATAGGCGTTTATTTTGCAGATGTAGGATATAGATGTTATCCCACTCAACTGATAGAAGCTTTTGCTTTGATTTTGATTTTAGTTCTTGTAGTTACTATAGGCTCAAAGGACAAATTCAAAATGTACCTTTTATTCTATAGTGTTGCTCGGTTTTTCGTTGAGTTTTTAAGAGGTGACAATCGAGGAGAAGGGGTATTTGGACTTTCGCCTGCACAGACGGTTTCTGTATGTATTTGGGCGTTTGTATTTTTGTGGGCGTTAAAAGATAAGCTGACCCTCAGTACAGTGAATGCATCTGCTTCAGACGAGTTCGAAAAAATCGGAGAATTGTTTAAATCCGATAAAAACACAGACGAAAATAGTAGTCATAACTGAAACTAAGGATAGCCTGAGTAATCGGGCTATCTTTTGATTTTATTGGGTGTTTTTTTGGACAGGTATTGGTGTAAAATATAATTGTAGCAGATTGCGGGACGGTTTATATTGGCAAGGTTATGAATAATAAGGAAAAATTCGGGGAAAACAGCTCTGTGGTATTGCACAGGGCTGTTTTCAGTTTATAAAAAACAGGTGTTGTCATTTTGATTTATGTGTGATAAAATATATATGAATGTGCGTATTTTAGAGTAAGTAAAGGGTATGAAACTTTGCTCTAATAAATACTTATCTTCAGGAGTGGTTATGTTGGCAAAAAGATTAGTTGCACTTTTTCTTATGCTGATTATGGTGGTGGCTCCCATAGCGGTTGTGTCTGCTGTGGAAAGTGATATAGAGCCTATCGGTGCTAAAGGTACTTTTGTTCCCAGACTTACAGCACCAAAAAGCTCTAACAAATACTATTACTCAGACCTTAATAAATACGAAAGATTCGGCTACGGCATGCCTAACTGCACAGCTTATGCGTGGGGCAGAGCCTACGAGATTATGGGCTACGAGCCTAACTTAAGCCTTAATGACGCCGATACTTGGTGGAGCTATAATAAAGAAAACAAGTTTTATCCTTACGGACAGGAGCCAAAGCTTGGTGCGGTAGCTTGTTGGAATTATACCACAGGCGGCGGTCACGTAGCTGTGGTTGAAGAAATCAAAAACGGCAGAATTACTTTTTCAAATTCAGCCTACGGCGGAAAGACCTTTTATCTTACCTATGCTGATGTAGATGACTACAATGCAGGTATTTACAATAGCACATGGGTGTTTAAAGGCTATATTTATATTACCGAGGGACAAAGCCAAGAGGAATACTATCAGTCTCTTGGGGGCGATGTTTACAAAATTGATTCCTACGATGGTGTTAACCTTAGAAAAGGAGCAGGGACAAGCTATAAAACTCTAACAGCTATTCCTGACGGCACCGAGATTGTAGTTACAGATACTAAAAAGGCCGACGGCTACAATTGGGGCAAAACCACCTACGATGGTTACACCGGCTGGTGTGTGCTGGAGTTTGCAGAGCTTGTTTACAAGCACCAAAAGCCAACTCCGCCTGTTACCGAAGCTCCTACGACGACGGCTCCTGAAACTACCGAGCCGTTGCCAACAGAGCCCGAGGAGACCTTGCCTGCAACTTTTGACGAGGCGACATTTGACGAAGCTACCTTCGATGAGGTAATTGTAACTGAGCCTGAGGAATCAACGCCGGCAACCTTTGACGAAATCGAAACCTTACCTTCTTTCGGGGAAGCTTATAAGGGCGACGTTAACGGTGACGGAAAAATCAACGTAAAGGATGCTACGTTAATTCAGAAGCATCTTGCAAAAATAGAAGTAATTACTGATGATTACATAGAATTTGCTGATTTAAACAATGACGGAAGAATTACAGTGGTAGACGCTACCATTATTCAGAAAAAATTGGCAGGAATTATTTAAGCAACAATAATAAGCTTTGAAGCTTTTAAAATTACGGAGGCAATTAAAATGCAGCATATCGACATTAAATGTTTATTTGAAGACGCAAAATATATCGGCGAAAAGGTTACCGTTTGCGGTTGGGTAAGAACAAGCCGCGAATCCAAGACCATGGCATTTGCCGAGCTTAACGACGGCACAAGCCTTAAGCATTTGCAGATTGTTATTGACAGAGAAAACCTTGAGTACCCCGCTACAGCTTTACGCCTTGGTACAGCCTTAAAGGTAGATGGCGTGGTTGTAGAGGCAAGACAGGGAGGCGTTGAAATTAACGCCGAGGTTATTGAAATTTTAGGCGAGTGTCCTCTTGATTATCCTTTACAGAAAAAGCGTCACACCCTTGAATTTTTAAGAACAATCCCTCACTTGAGAACACGTACAAACACCTTTAATGCTGTATTCAGAGTTCGTTCTGTTATGGCTGGTGCAATTCACAGATATTTCCAGACAAGAAACTATACTTACGTAAATGCTCCTATTATCACAGGCTCCGACTGCGAGGGTGCTGGCGAGATGTTTAGAGTTACAACTCATCCCTATAGCCACGAGTTTAAAACCGAAGAGGAATACTATGAAAACGATTTCTTCGGCAAGAAAGCAGGTCTTTCTGTTTCCGGTCAGCTTGAGGGCGAAGTTGCCGCAATGGCATTCGGCAAGATTTATACCTTCGGTCCCTCTTTCAGAGCAGAAAACAGCAACACTCCCCGTCACGTTGCCGAGTTCTGGCATGTTGAGCCCGAGGTTGCTTTTGCAGAGCTTCCCGATATTATTGAGATTGCCGAGGATATGATTAAGACTATTATCAAGGATACTATGGACGCTTGCCCCGAGGAGCTTGCTTTCTTCGATAAGCATTTTGAGAAGGGACTTATCGACAAGCTCAACAAGATTATAAGCGATAAGTTCGAGGTTCTTGACTATACAAAGGCTATCGAAATCCTTAAGGAAAGCGGCAAAGAGTTTGTTTACCCCGTTGAGTGGGGCTGTGACCTTCAGACAGAACACGAGAGATATATTACAGAGGAAGTTTTCAACAAGCCTGTATTTATCATTAACTATCCCAAGGATATCAAGTCATTCTATATGAAGCAGAATCCTGACGGTAAAACAGTTGCCGCTACTGACCTTTTGGTCCCTGGTGTCGGCGAGATTATCGGCTGCAGCGAGCGTGAGGCAGACCTTGATAAGCTTTTAGATGCAATGAAGGCAAGAGGTATGAGAGAAGAAGATTACACAGATTACATCGAGCTGAGAAAGTTCGGCTCGGTTCCTCATTCCGGCTTTGGTCTCGGCTTTGAGCGTATACTTATGTACGTAACAGGTATTTCTAACATCCGCGACCTTATCCTCTATCCCAGAACAGTCGGTAACGTAAGATAATTTAAAGCAGCTTAAAAAATTACACCTCGCAGAGAAATCTGCGAGGTGTTTTTTGCTATAAGTCTTGTATTGAATTACTCAGCTAATACAGGAGTTGTGCCTTCGTAGTAGCCCTCTACAATAGTGCCTGTTTCAGTGATAAAGTAGGTTGAGAGGTAAGTAGTGTTTGACTCTAAGCTCTTTCGTAAATCAACGGCATAGTAGGTTACACCGTCAATTTCCTCTGTTCCTCTTAACGTGAGAAAACAGTTTTCTTCGAAATCGTATGCTGCTTCTATTGCTTTAACAGCGTTGTCTTCTGTAATGTCAATGGTAGGTTCGCCATCGCTGATTGTTGCAACACCGCCTGCGATATAACCTTTGTAAATTTCAGCTCCGTCAAGTGATACGAAGTAAGATGAGATGTAGGTAGTGTTTGCTTCTAAGCTCTTTCTTAAATCAACTGCATAGTAGCTTGTGCCTTCAATATCTACGATGCCATTTGAAAGGAAGAAATACTCGTCAGAGAACTCGTAGGTGTTTTTAACTAATTCCAGTGCATCCTCTTCTGTAAATTCTGCTGTAGAAGCTGTTGTTTCGGTTTCTGCTTCTGTTTCAGCAGGAGCTGTTGAGGCTTCGGCGGTATTAGCGGGTGTTGCAGTCGCTGTTGCTACTGTGGTTACAGGAGCAGTTGAAGTTACGTTGGTGTTTGCGGTTGTGCCGCAAGCACAAAGTGCAAAAGCTAAGCAAAGAACAAGTGCGATGGGAATTAACATTTTGATTTTCATTTTTGTTTCCTCCAAAATTTTTTAAAATTATTGATTTGATTGGCGTTGTCAGTCGGTTTCCTGACTGTGGCTTTATACTAACACAAAAAATTGCTTAATGCAAGAATTTGGGGCGAACGGTCGATTTTTGGGATGAAAGGTATTGCTCTTTGTTATTTAAAAGAAAAAACTCGTTCCGAAGAACGAGTTTTTTGGAGCTGATAAGCGGATTTGAACCGCTGACCTCATCCTTACCAAGGATGCGCTCTACCTCCTGAGCTATACCAGCATATTAAATTACGACCTTAATATAATATCACATAGTTTCTTAAATTTCAAGTACTTTTATTAAAAATTGTGGAAAGCAGAGTTTTTATATGGTATACTTTATATAGGATTTTTGAAAGGGGAATTTTTATGATTATCGATACCCACGTGC
The DNA here is from genome assembly GCA_030525665.1 of Ruminococcus sp. Classification (GTDB taxonomy): domain Bacteria; phylum Bacillota; class Clostridia; order Oscillospirales; family Acutalibacteraceae; genus Ruminococcoides. Next base: position 36,650 of record JAUNEH010000007.1, on the reverse strand, counting down.
ATATTGGCACAAGCCTTAATTTTGATATGAAAGAGGAGGACGTTTTATACTCCCTTGAAAAGTATAATATCGACATCGCTGTTGTTTCTAACTGCGAGGCGGCTTCTCACGACCATGACCGCAAGCTTTTGCCCGAAAAGCTTCAGAAAAGTCAGGTAGAGTGCTTGAAGCGTTCCCTTAAGTTTGCGCGAGAGAATCCGGGCAAAATTTACCTGCAGCATTGGGTAAAGCCAATGGAGGATATAACCTCTGAGCTTAAGGAGCTTATTGAAGCAAACCTTGACGTAATAAAGGGCATTAAGTTCCATCCTTATCACTCGGGAGTCGCCTTTACCGATGAAAGCTGTGAAAAATATGTGCGTATGGCGGCAGAGTACGGCTTGCCTGTTATAAGCCACACAGGTACCGAGTATGACGACAACCCCCGACGTCTTTTTGAAATGGCTAAGAAATACCCCGACATACCCTTTGTTATGGTGCATCTGGGACTGGGTTCTGACAATAAGGAGGCGACAGAGCTTTGCCGCATTCAGAAAAATCTTTATGGCGACACAACTTGGGTAAGCATAAAAAGTGCCCTTGATTTTATTAATAAATGCGGCGATGACAGACTTATGTTTGGTTCGGACAGCCCTATTGACGGCAAAGATACCTATGCATTTAACTTTAAAGGCGACAGAAGTCTTTATCAGGAGTATTTTAATGAACTCAAGGCTATGGTGTCCGAGGATGCTTACGATAATGTAATGTACAGAAACGCCGCAAGGCTTTTTAAATTAAATATAAAATAATCCGAAAATTAATAAACAAAGTGCCCTGCTACCGCGGATAACGGTGCAGGGCACTTTGTATGTTAAGAGATGTGTGTAAAAATCTTATTAATCAGTAAGCATTACTGTTTGCCCCACGTTGGAAGGGGTGTCGATAAGTGCTATGTATTTTTGAATAAGGGTAGCGTCCTTTATACTACATCCGCCTGAGCTGTCAACATCCGAAAGCATAAGGGTAATTTCATCGAAATCTGTGATTTTAGCAAGGTGCTTTCTGATTAAGGTTGCATCCTTAATGCTTATGTTGCCGTTATAGTCTACATCTCCCATTATATACGCCTTGGCAATCTGTGTTGCCACGGTGTTGGTTGTTTCGGTAGGGGCGGTGATAGTTTCTGTGGGGTCGGTATTTTCGCCGGGAATAACTATTTTGCCGTCTTCTACTGTGGTTACCGACTGAGTCGATAAAACCCTGCCGCCACTGTCTTTGACAGAAATTTCTACTGTGTAGCTACCGTCGGTATCAAGGGAAAGAGCAATGTAGTTTTGATCGGAATAGCTCTGTATTACTTCGCCGTTTACGCTGAACTCGTAGGTGTATTCACCGCTTCCGCCAGAGGCATCGGCAATAACGTTAAGCCTTGTATTGCCAATATACTCAAGGGTAACGCCAAGGGTAATTGCCTTTGATTGGGTGGTGATTTCTTCGGTGGTTTCGGTAGGAGTAACCTGAGTTGCAGTGGGGTCTGGAGTAAAGTCCGGATTTTTGGTAATAGCCTTGATTACAAAGGTTGCACCCATAGGGTCGTCAAAGTATTTGTCGTAAAAGTCCATTAAATCGTAAAGAATAGGGTTGCTTTGATCGGTATACATAACATAGCTTTCGCCTGTTTCGCCCTGATTCTTAAAGTAATAGCCGCCGCTGTATGCTAACCATTCGCACACGCCTAAGCTGTTGGGGATATACTCGTAGCCTTTTTTGTCTTTATTTTCGTTGTAGGTTCTTGTGTTATCAACAGAAATACCGATAGCCCCCATGCCCTCGGGAAGCTCGAAGTCGTCAACGTCAACGGTTATATAGCCGGTATAGTCAACTGTTCCTGTGGAAAGCTCTTGCCAAAGGTAGGTTTCCTGTGTGGGCTTGCCGCCGAAAACAGGTATGTAGTAAACAGTGTAGTCAGCGTCATAAGAGGTGCTTTCAAACAAAACCTTGTCCAGAACAGGGAAGTCGTTGCTGAAATCAAAAACATTGACATAGGTGATTTTGTCGGCGGCAACTCCGCATTCATCGGTAAGGTAAGAAAACTGTGTGGTAGCACCGTAAACCTCGTTCTGATAAATTGCCTGAGAGCCGTCAAGCTTTTCATAGTCAGCAATAGCAAAGCTTGGGCCGAAGATGCTGTGAAACAGCCATGCATCTTCATAAGAAATCCAGAAGTATCCGCCGTTTGTATTAACGTAACTGCCCCAGCTGTTTTTGATAAGCCATGCACCGTTGTTGTCGGGGGTATCACCTGAATATGATGTTGAGAAATTTTCTTTAGGGTAGTTATCATCCCAACCCACAATGCTTATGGCGTGACCGTAAAGGGCACTTGTGGGGAGTGAGCCGTCAGAGCAGTAAAAGCCGTCTGACGTGGAATTCATATACTGTACGGTGTCGGCGTTGAAGTTAGCCACAACTGCACCATATTCCATAACGTAGGATTTAACGGTTTCAATTGGGGTATCTCTGTTTACATAGCGGATTTCGGTTACGCCGTAATCTGTAGAGTAAAGAGAGTTTGCGTTGTTGTAAGCTTCTTTGTCAGAGCCGATGGGTAATTCTTTATCAAGAAGGGGACCGTTCCAGGATGTAAGATAACCCATAGGTATATAAGAGTAACCGCCGTCTGACACTAAGTCCTCGCGTTGCCAGCCTGTGCCGTCCTCTTCCATAGAACCCCATATATTCATATGCTCGGGAGAGAAATGCTCAACCTTTTCGCCGGACTTGAGAAGCAGTGTTTCCAAAGAAGCAAGGGAGCTGTATGCCCAGCAGATGTTGGCACTTTGCTGTCTTACGTGGGTGGTATAGCCTAAATCCCTTGAGCTGTAGCTTGCGGGAAGGGTGCTTGCCTTAACATCGGTAAGCTCGGTATAGGCATTTACACTTTTGCTTCCTATAGGTTCAAGCTTGCTTAATGAGGCAATCTCGGCCAATGAGTCAATCTCTTTGGCTTGGCTGTTTATTATAAAAGAACTCATTATCAAAGCGGTGAGCAGGAGAAAAATCAATATTTTTTTCTTCATTACATACACCTCACTAAATTTCCAATCATATATTAACATTTTTTATGCAAAATGTAAAGAGGTTTTATTCTTTTATACGTATATTTTTTAAAGGTATAACGTAAAAAGCCAAAACATATATTTATACATAACAGATTTATGGATAATAATGCTTGTGGAGGGTCGTTTGTGAGTAAAAGTAAGGTAAAATCTGCTTTTTGCGTGTGTGTTGCTCTTGTTTTAGGAGTAGTGGGTGCACTTTCTGTTGCTCAGAGAGCCATCCAGAGCGACAGCCTTAAGCAGGATTTAACCTTAGCGGCAGCGGCATTTATGATGCCCGAGGCAGGAGTAAGGGTCTTAAACGTAAATAACAACGAAGCTTCTTCTGATACAGAGAAAACCCTGCCCCAGACTACTGTCATAGCTTCCGACGATGAACAAATTCCTCTAAGCTCGGCTCCTGTTGATTTGCACGAGGACGAGGTGCATCTGCCTGTTGTTACAAGCCAGTACGGTGAAAGCGGAGTAAGCTGCAGTAACTTTTATATAAAGGATACCATAGGCAACACGGATTTTGATTTGCTTCTGGATTTACCGTTGGGCTTTGAATTTGAGAATAACGACAAGGTACAAGTGCTTATTTTTCATACCCATACCACCGAAAGCTATCTTGAATACGACGAAGGCTATTACCACGAAAGCTTTTATCCCCGAAGCGAAGACAGCACCAAGAACATGGTAAGTGTAGGTGAGGAAATTGCAAAATCCTTAAGGGCAAAGGGAATAGGTGTAATTCACGCAACAGAAGTACACGACAGCCCCGAGTACACAGGTGCTTATGACAGGTCATGGGAGACCATAGAAAAATATATGGAGCAATACCCAGAAATTAAGGTGGTGCTTGACATTCACCGCGATTCAATTGCAGGGGAGAATGGTACAAAGGTTAAGCCTACCTTTGAGGTAAACGGCAGAAAAGCCGCACAGATTATGATAATGGCAGGCTGTGATTTGTACGCCGACTACGGTTTCCCTGATTGGGAATATAATCTGCGGTTTGCCTTGAAGCTTCAGAAATATGCCGAGGATATGTACCCCGGTATGACCCGACCGCTTTACTTTGGAAGCTTCGCGTATAATATGCCTATAAGCCGGGGGTCGCTGCTTATTGAGGTGGGGACAGATGTAAATACACTTTCTGAAGCTCAGTACACAGGAAATTTACTGGGGAATGTACTTGCAAAGGTATTGCAAACCGAGGCATAATTTGATATAATGCTTTTATATTGGGAAGTTTTTGGAGTTTTTAAGGATGAACAAAGGAAAAATCACAATTAAATTATTTTCGACAGTGCTTGTGGTTTTAGCGGTTTGCTGTGTTTTTTCGGCAACTTCTGTTTTTGCAGAACCCGATGAAACCTATGCTATTGAATCCTTTGCGGCAAGCGATGACCAAGCTCAGACCGAGATTTATACCGAAGCTCCAACTGAGCCCGAGCCCACCTACCGAGCTCCTTTGCCAACTGTAGAGGATACTGAAATGGTCCCTCCTACAGTTGTAGGTGCAGTAGAGGAAAGGGAAGAACCGAATCTTTTCTGGGGTTTTGTCAGCTGGATTCTAATTGGTGTAGGTGCGGCGGTAATCTTTGCGGTTATTCTTTCTACTAAAGCCAAGACCTACCGCGGCGGAAGAGACAGATACTCTAACACCGACAAAATTTCGGGTAAGAAAAAACTGCTTCCTCAGGATTATTACGACAAGAGGAAACTGAGATAAATTATGAAAATTGGTAATGTAGAAATCAATGGTGTAGCCGCTTTAGCTCCTATGGCAGGAGTTGCTGACAGGGCTTTTCGAGAGCTTTGTATGAGCTTTGGTGCGGATTACTGTGTAACAGAAATGGTAAGTGCCAAGGGCATCACCTATGGAAGTAAAAAAAGTGCCGAGCTTATGAAAATTGCCGAGGCAGAACGCCCCTGTGCTATTCAGCTTTTTGGCAGTGAGCCCGACGTTATGGCTGAGGCTGTGCGTTTTTCGATGCAGTTTAAGCCCGATATTATCGACATAAATATGGGGTGCCCTGTGCCAAAGGTGAATTCCAACGGTTGTGGGTGCCAGCTAATGACCGACCCCAAGCTGTGTGCAGAAATTGTTAAAGCATCTGTTAAGGCAAGCGACATGCCCGTAACGGTTAAAATCCGCAAGGGTATCGATAAAGACCACGTAAACGCTGTTGACGTTGCTATTGCTTGCGAGCAGGCAGGTGCGGCGGCAATTACAGTCCACGGCAGAACAAGAGAGCAGATGTATGCACCTACCGCAGACTGGGACATTATCAGGGATGTCAAAAGGGCGGTTTCGGTGCCTGTTATCGGAAACGGTGACGTTTTTTCGGCTTATGATGCCGCTAACCTTTACGAGCATACTGGCTGTGATATGATAATGGTTGGCAGAGGAGCTTTAGGGAATCCTTGGATTTTTTCGGAAATTAACAGTTTTTTTATGACGGACAAGGTGCCTCCAAAGCCTACGGCTGTTATAAAGGCTGCCACCATGCTTCGCCACGTGTCTGCAATCTGTCTTTACAAAGGCGAAAAAGCAGGTATGCGTGAGGCAAGAAAGCATATTTCATGGTACTTAAAGGGCTTTAAAAATGCCGCCGCCTTCAGAAATGAAGCGGGCAGACTTGAAACTCTTAATGAGTTTTCTGATTTGGTGAAACGAGTTCTGAGAGCTCAGAATATAAAGGAATCATTTGAAACAGAGTAAGGAGTAAAGAAAATGGAAATGATGAAGACAATCGATTTTGTAAAGGAATTTGACAGTGAAGTCGGCGAAGCTATGCTTTTAGAGCAGAAGCGTCAGCAGCAGAACATTGAGCTTATTGCCAGCGAGAACATTGCTTCTCCTGCAGTTATGGCTGCAATGGGTACTTTGCTTACAAATAAGTATGCTGAAGGCTACCCCGGCAAGCGTTATTACGGCGGTTGCGAAAAGGTAGATATCGTCGAGGATATCGCAAGAAAACGTGCTTGTGAGCTTTTTGGTGCAGAGCATGCAAACGTTCAGCCTCACTCAGGTGCACAGGCTAACCTTGCTGTTTACTTTGCAATGCTTAACGTCGGCGACACAATTATGGGTATGAGTCTTTCCGAGGGCGGTCACCTTACTCATGGCTCACCTGTTAATATGTCGGGTAAATATTATAATTTTGTTCCTTATGGAATCGACCCCGAGACACACCGCATCAACTACGATACAGTAAGACAGATTGCTCTTGAGTGCAAGCCTAAAATGATTGTTGCAGGTGCTTCTGCATATCCCAGAGCAATTGATTTTGCAAAATTCAGAGAAATTGCTGACGAAGTTGGCGCATACCTTATGGTAGATATGGCTCACATTGCAGGCTTGGTTGCTGCAGGTGCTCACGAAAACCCCGTTCCTTACTGTGATTTCGTTACTTCCACTACTCATAAAACCCTTCGCGGTCCTCGCGGCGGTCTTATCCTTTGTAAGGAAAAGTACGCTAAGGATATCGACAAGGCTATCTTCCCCGGCACACAGGGCGGTCCCTTAATGCACACTATCGCCGCTAAGGCTGTTTGCTTTGGCGAGGCTCTTTCTGACGACTTTAAGGAGTACGGCAAAAAGGTTGTAGAAAATTGTAAGGCTCTGGCTGACGGCTTAACCAAGAGAGGCTTAAAGCTTGTAAGCGGCGGCACAGACAACCACCTTCTTCTTATGGACCTTCGTGATATGGATATTACAGGTAAAGAGCTTGAGAACCGTCTTGACGAGGTAAGAATTACAGTTAACAAGAACACAGTTCCCAACGAGCCCAGAAGCCCCTTTGTTACAAGCGGTATCCGTATCGGTACAGCCGCCGTTACAACTCGCGGCTTGGGTGTTGAGGAAATGGACAAGATTGCCGAGCTTATCGCTATGGTTATCGAAGATTTCGAGGGCAACAAAGAAAAGGTTATTGCTGAGGTTGACGCTATCTGCGAAAAGTATCCTCTCTACGCGTAATATATTGATTTTATCAAGGGGCGGTAATAATCGCCCCTGCTATTATAGATGAAAGGTTGTGAGTATATGGCATCTCCTCTTGCAGATAGAATACGCCCTGATTCTTTAGACAGCATCGTGGGGCAAAAGCACCTTATCGGCGAAAATAAGCCTTTAAGAAAAATTATTGAAAGCGGCTATATTCCTAACCTTATTTTTTACGGCCCTTCGGGCGTAGGTAAAACCACCCTTGCAACCTATATTGCAAAAAAGACCAACAAAACTTTAAAAAAGCTTAACGGCACAACGGCTTCTACCGCTGACATCAAAGAAATTGTTGCTGAGCTTAATACCTTTTCAGGTATGAACGGAATACTGCTTTATCTTGACGAGATTCAGTATTTCAATAAAAAGCAACAGCAGACACTTCTTGAATATATCGAGGACGGCAGAATTACCCTTATTGCATCAACCACCGAAAATCCTTATTTTTATGTGTACAACGCAATTTTAAGCCGTAGTACGGTTTTTGAGTTCAAGCCTGTTGAGCCTGCGGATTTAGCTGTTGCTGTGAAGCGAGGCGTAGATATTTTAGAGCAAGAAAACGCGGTTAACATAGAAATTTCCGACAAAGCGGTTATGCATATTGCCACAGCCTGTGGCGGAGATGTGCGAAAAGCGTTAAACGCCTTAGAGCTTTCGGTGGTGTCATCGGATTTAAAGGACGGCGTAAAGAAAGTCAGTGACGAGCATGTTTTTGAGCTTACTCAGAAAAGTGCCATACGATATGACCGCGACGGAGACGAGCATTATGATATTGTGTCGGCTTATCAGAAAAGCATGAGGGGCTCTGACCCTGACGCAGCTTTGCATTATCTTGCGAGGCTTTTAAAGGCAGGGGATTTGGCAAGTGCTTGCAGGAGGCTTATGGTTTGTGCCGCCGAGGACGTAGGTCTTGCTTATCCGCAGATTTTGCCGATAGTCAAGGCTTGTGTTGATATTGCTCAAGCAGTAGGGCTTCCAGAGGCAAAGCTTCCTTTAGCAGATGCAGTTGTACTTGTGGCAACATCGCCTAAGTCAAATTCTGCCCATGATGCCATAGCTCGTGCTGAGGCGGATTTAGAAAGCGGCAAAGCGTTGGGAATCCCCAGACAGCTTCAGAATATGCACTATGACGGCGAGGATAATAATAACAAGGGTCAATTTTACAAATACCCCCACGATTATCCTAATCATTACTGCCCTCAGCAGTATTTGCCCGATAGTATAAAAGATGCCAAGTATTACATTTACGGTGACAATAAAAATGAACAGGCGTATAAGGCGTACTGGGATAAGATAAAAAAAGGTTCCTCTTGATGAGGAATTTTTTGGTAACATTTTTAATGATGTATCGCTTCTGCGATATGATGTTCGGCTGTGCCGAATGATGTATTTGCTATGCAAATGTTATGGTGGCACCTTCGGTGCGATTATAGTTTTAATATAAACACGCCCCGCCGTTAATCATACCTTTGTTTTATATGAAACCTGTCCATAGGCGGAATTGCCTGCCGTGGCTAACGGCAGGATAAAAAATGACTATGCATTCCGCCTATAAAGATAATGAAAGATTGTGCAACAATCAATCTTGATAGTTCTTTATAAGAAAAATAAATTTGACAAACTGTAATAAAATTTTATATGTGAGAAATATGCGAAACTATGTGCTTTTCGCATAAAAAATTACCTATTATAGGTAAAGGAGGAATTATTTATGGTAAGTAAAAGACGCAGACTGATGGCTTTAATTCTTGCGGTTATGACACTTATTAGCGTTATGACTGTCGGCACATTAAGCACATCAGCCGCAGCAGGCGACACAGTTTACTGTGAAAACGCCGCTAATTGGTCCACAGTTTATTGTTATATGTGGGGCGATAGTGGCAAAAACGCCGAATGGCCCGGCATTCAGATGACTAAGGGCTCTGACGGCTTATGGGCATACACACCTACAGAAAATTGGAATAATATTATTTTCAATGCGGGTAGCGGTGGTGCTCAGACCGACGATCTTACAATAGACGGCAACTGTTTTAACAATTCAACAAACAGTTGGTCTACAATTCAGGGTGGCGACACACCTGTTGACCCCACACCTACTCCCACACCCACACCTACAACACCCGTTACACCTACTCCCTCAGGAGATGGTAAAGTATATCTTAAGGATACAAACAACTGGGGCAACATCCACGTTTATATGTGGAACAGCGAGCAGGACAAGAACGCTTCATGGCCCGGTGAAAAGGCTACAAGCTCAGGTGACGGTGTTTACGAGTACACAGTTACCAAGTCTTATGCTAACATTATCTTCAATAATGGTAGTGACGCCGCTAAAACAGGCGACCTTATTTACCCCGGTGAGGGTCAGATTTATGATAACGGCACAGGTACTTGGAGTCTTTATGACACAAGCAAGCTTCACATCAAGAGCTTTACTGCTGACGTAGCTTCTCCCCAGTACACAGGCGTTAAGATTAACCTTTCTGCAGTTGCAGGCGGCGGCGAGGGTGAGCTTTCCTATAAGTTCTCCGTTGGCTCTACCGTTATCAGCGACTACAGCTCTGCTTCAACTTGCTCATGGACACCTACCACAGCAGGCTCCTACACAGTAAACGTTGAGGTTAAGGATACATTAGGCGAAACTGTTTCAAAGTCTATGGCTTTCGAAATTAAGGATATCAAAGCAGAGGTTAAGCCTGTTATCCAGAACTTAGAGGTTTCTCCTTCTAACTTCGAAAACACAGAAATCAAGAAGGGCACAGAGACAACTGCCCATGTTACTGCAGGCGGCGGTAACACAGGTACAAAACTCCTCTTCTACAAATATACAATTACTGACCCCAAGGGTGAAACTGCAAACGTTCCTTACTACACACTTAAGAACGAATACAAGTTTACACCTGCATCTACAGGTACATACAGCGTAACAGCTACAGTTCAGGGCTCTGACAACTCTATTACAGCAAAAACTGTTGAGTATGATTGTGTATCCGAGTTTACTAAGCCCGGTGCACTTTCCGCAAGCCTTACTTCTAAGGATGCAGGCGACGGCAAGTATACATTTACTGCAAAAGCCGACGGCGGTACAGCTCCTTACAGCTATGAGTTCAAGATGAACGGTTCTGTAGTTCAGGCCGCTTCAACTAAGAACACATATACTCTTACAGCAACCGAGGATGGTAACTACACAGTTGAGGTTATTGTTAAGGATGCTGAGGGTGCTACAGTTACAAAGTCTGCTTCCGTTCAGGTTGGCGGTGCAGATGACCCCAATACTAATCCCACAGACCCCATCGTTCCCGGTCCTACAGACCCCGAGGTACCGGAGCTTAAGGCAGCTCTTGCAGTAGAGGACGCTGGCAATGGTCATTATAAGTTCACTGCAACCGCAACAGGCGGCGAGGGTGACTATCAGTATCAGTTTGTTGCAAACGGTTATGAAGCTCAGAAATACTCAAGCAACAACACCGTAACCTTTGATTTAAGTGCTGACGGTCAGTACACAATTGTTGTTACTGTTAAGGATGCAAAGGGCACAACTGCCGATGCTACTAAGGTTATTACAGTAAGCGGTGGCAAGGTTGAGATGCCCCTTGAGGTATCAGTTGCAATTACTGAAAAGGACGGCTTACTTGAAATTACAGCAAACGCTATCGGCGGCGAAGGTGACTATCAGTATGAGTTCTTATTCGACGGTCAGGTCGTTCAGAATTATTCAACTGACAATACCTTTGAATTCGGACTTCCAGAAGAATACGAGGATATCGCATACTTAATCTCTGTAAATGTTAAGGATGGTGCAAACACAGTAGAGGCAGTCTCCAAGTACGTTTGGTTATCAAACGGCGAGTATGGCTACGGCGATGAAGAGCCCGAATTCGGCGGTAACACTAATCCCACAACCAAGCCCACAGACCCTGTTGACCCCGACAATTACCTTAAGGGTGACGCAGACTGCGACGGCAAGGTTAACGTTAAGGATGCAACTTGCATACAGAAATATCTTGCAAAGCTTCTTGATTTGTCAGCTCAGGCACAGAAAAATGCCGAGGTAGACGGTAACGGTTCTATCAACATTAAGGACGCTACAACAATCCAGAAGTACGTTGCAAAGCTTATTGAATGGTAAGGAGGAATACCTATGAAAAAGCTCACCAGAATAGCAGCATTGCTTTTAGTGCTTATTATGGCAGTAGGTGTAGGTATCGTAGGTATTTCCGCAGCTGAGGGGGAGGTTGCCGACGTGGCAGCCGCCTCCGATACCGCAGGTATTACTGTATACTACAAGTGCGAGGGTAAGACCCCTTACATCTACTATTGGAACGCACTTCCCGAGAATTTAGAAACCGCCTACCCCGGTGTGAAGATGACAAAGGCAACGGAGCAGGGTGAGGATTGGTACAAGTACACATTTAAAGATTCAACAAAGATTAACTTACTCTTTACCGACGGCACTAATACACTTGAGGGTCAGCTCTCTACTGAGCTTACAAGAAACTCAGGTGAGTGGTGGTACAAGGGTACAAGATGGTATAGTAAAAATCCTGACAACGTAATCGACCCCGTTCCCGGTGAAGGCGGCGATATGCGTGAGGATACAATTTACTTTGTAATTACCACACGTTTTTATGACGGCGACACAGGCAACAACGTTCATTGCTGGGACGACGGTAAGGCTGACAACCCCGATACAGACCCCGCATGGCGTGGTGACTTCAAGGGCTTGGCTGAAAAGCTTGACTACATCAAGGCTCTTGGTTTCTCCGCAATATGGATTACTCCTGTTGTAGAAAATGCATCAGGCTACGACTACCACGGCTACCACGCTATGGACTTTGCTAAGGTCGACTCAAGATATGAGTCCGACGATTACACATATCAGGACCTTATCAATGATGCTCACGACAAGGGTATGAAGATTATTCAGGACGTTGTATGGCAGCACACAGGTAACTTCGGTGAGGCTTACTTCTGTAACCTCTTTGAGAAGGATTATGACGCTGACCTTTCAAATCTTGAAGAATCTATGATTCCTACAGATTATCTCTTAAGCTCTTACGGTCTTTCCTCTGCAAGTGAATATTGGTCTCAGAAGCCCGGTGTTCAGTACGACCAGAGACTTAACCTTATGAAGAACACTTCTTCTGCCGCAGGTGCCAACAACTCTACAGGCTCACATCCTGACGATGTGGATTATGGTATGGAGAAGGTATCAAACGATGCTAAGTATAATCCCAACAACTACTTCCACACAGGTTACTTCCAGAGCCTTAACTGGGACGACTGGACCTGTAAATATGCTCAGATTGCAGGCGACTGTGTAGACCTTAACACAGAAAACCCTGCAGTTGCTAAATATATAGTTGATGCTTACAGCAATTACCTTGATATGGGTGTTGATGGCTTCCGTGTTGACACAGTACGTCATATCTCAAGACTTTCCCTTAATATGATGTATAACGACCAGATTAACGAAGCTGCCAGATTAGCCGGTAACAGCAACTTCTATATGTTCGGCGAAATCTGCTGCCGATTCAGCCAGATATGGTACAGAGACCATGCTTGCGAATCTGTTCAGTTCTACACATGGGATGAGCCCGACACAACTCTTACTTCACAGTGGAATACAAATGAAAATGCAACTGCTGAGCAGATTAATGAGAATATGAACCTCACATTTGACCACTACCGTAAGTATGACAGCGTTTCCAGTCAGCCTACATCCGATAACGCATTCTTAAAGGGCATTACATATCATACTCCTGATTACAGCCAGAGCTCAGGTATGGGTGCTATTGACTTCCAGATGCACTGGTGCTTCGGTAATGCTGGCGGTGCTTTCGGAATTGCTAAGTCTTCTGATAAGTACTTTAACGACTCCACATGGAACGTTGTTTACGTTGAGTCTCACGACTATTCTCCCGACCAGAGCCAGTCTACACGTTACACAGGCGGTACTCAGGCATGGGCTGAGAATATGTCTCTTATGTTTACATTCCGTGGAATTCCCTGCCTCTACTACGGCGGCGAGGTTGAGTTCCAAAAGGGTGTTCAGATTGACGTTGGTCCTAACGCTCCTCTTGCAGAAACAGGTCGTGCATACTTCGGTGACCACCTGGAGGGTACAGTTACAGCAACTGACTTTAGTGAGTACACAGCATCAGGCGAAGTTGCAAATACCCTTAATGCTCCCCTTGCAAAGCACCTTACAAAGCTTAACGCTGTAAGACGTGCTATTCCTGCACTCCAGAAGGGTCAGTACACAACAGACAGCCAGTATGTTTCCGGTAATATGGCTTATATCCGCCGTTATACAGATGCTACAGAGGGTATCGACAGCCTCGCACTTGTTACTGTTTCCGGCTCTGCTACATTTAAGAACATCCCCAACGGTGTTTACATCGACGCTATCACAGGCGAGAAGCAGACTGTAACAAACGGTACACTTACTGCTAACTGCTCAGGTGCTGGTAACGCAAGAGTTTACGTTTGCTGTGCATCAGGCTTTACAGGCATTGATGGTGCTATCGGCGAAACAGGTCTTGAGTACCTTAAGTAATAAAGTAAAACCATAAAACCTCTTGTTTCGGCTCGGGTTAACAGCCTGAGCCGAAATTACTGAGAACTTTTCTAAATCAAAAACAGGAGGTAGCAGACATGAAGTATTTAAAGACTGCACTTGCTCTTGTGCTTTGCCTTGCAACCTTGCTCGGCGTCGGCGTTGTTTCGGTTTTTTCAGCCGAAACCGAGTTGGCCGAAACAGAAGCAGGTACAGGTATTACTGTCCACTACTACTACGAGGGAGGCACTCCTTACGTTTATTACTGGAATGCCTTACCCGCAAATATCGAAACTGCTTATCCCGGTGTTAAGATGACCCCTGATGCTCAGTCCGGTGCCAACTGGTATAAGTATGAGTTCAAGAATTCTTCAAAGATTAATCTTTTGTTTACAGATGGTACCAATACTCTTGACGGTCAGCTCACAGGCGAGCTTACAAGAAATGCCGGTAATTGGTACTATGTAAATAATAAATGGAAGTCCTCTTTACCCGACCCTAACGATAAGTGGGAACGTACCGATATGCGTGAAGACTCCATTTACTTTGTAATTACTACACGTTTTTATGACGGCGACAAGGGCAACAACGTTCATTGCTGGGACGACGGTAAGGCAAATAACCCTGACTCAGACCCCGCTTGGCGTGGCGATTTCAAGGGCTTGGCAGATAAGCTCGATTACATCAAAGCACTTGGCTTCTCTGCAATCTGGATTACACCTGTTGTAGAAAACGCATCAGGCTACGATTATCATGGCTACCATGCTCTTGATTTCTCAACTGTTGATGCAAGATATGAGTCTTCTGATTTTACATATCAGGATTTAATCGACGCCGCCCACGATAAGGGCATGAAGATTGTTCAGGACGTTGTATGGAATCACTCAGGTAACTTTGGCGAGGCTTTCCTTGCACCTATGTTTGAGAAAGAGTATTCAAGCCTCAAAGACCTCGAGAGCATTGACAGTATGAAGATTATTGAAGGCTCCAGACTTTCTCAAGTTTATCCCAACTATAACTCCATGCTTCCTGATGCTCAGTATCAGGCACGTCTTGCTATTATGAAGGAAGACGCAAACGACACTAACCACTATTACCATCACGACAAGTCCTTAAGCTATGGTTCTTACACTGAGCAGACCGGTCAGATGGCAGGTGATTGTGTAGATATAAATACCGAAAATCAGGTGGTTGCTGACTATCTTACAGAAACCTATATGGATTATGTGAATATGGGCGTTGACTGCTTCCGTCTTGATACAGAAAAGCACATCAACCGTTGGACCCTTAACAATGCTTACTTCCCCGTATTTAATCAGGTAGAAAACTTCTACATCTTCGGCGAGGTTTGTGCCCGTTACCATGGTGCGTTTAACGAAGGCGGTGCTTCCGACTCCTGCTTCTTCTATACATGGAAGGAAAACGGCGGTGCCACTTGGAGCAAAACAGATTGGAAGTCAAACTACGATGCGGCTGTTGCTCACTTTGGGCAGTATCAGACAAGAGACGAGGCGTGGAATAGTAACAACGCATTCCTTAACGGTATTACATATCACACACCTGACTACTCAAAGGCTAACGGCACAGGCGTTATTGACTTCCCAATGCACTGGGCATATACATCTGCCGGTCAGGCATTCGGTACTGCTTTGGGTGCCGATAAATACTATAACGATGCTACTTGGAATGTTGTTTATGTTGACTCCCACGACTACAGTCCTGACCAGAGCCAGACAGTTCGTTACAACGGCGGTACTGCAGCATGGGCGGAAAACTGGAGCTTAATGTTCACATTCCGCGGTATTCCCTGCGTATACTACGGCTCTGAGATTGAGTTCCAGAAGGGAATGGTTATTGACGTTGGTCCTAACGCAGCTCTTTCAACAACAGGTCGTGCATACTACGGTGACAATATCGAGGGTACAGTTTCTGCTACTGACTTTGGCGAGTACACAGCATCTGGTAAGGTTCAGGATACTTTAAGCAAGCCTCTTGCAAAGCACCTTTCCAAGCTTAATGCAATCAGACACGCAGTTCCTGCTTTACAGAAGGGTCAGTACACAACCGACAGCCAGTACGTTCAGGGCAATATGGCTTATATCCGCCGCTATACAAATGCCGCTGAGGGTGTTGACTCTCTTGCACTTGTGACTGTTTCCGGTGGTGCTACATTTAAGAACATTCCCAACGGCAAGTATGTTGATGCTGTAACAGGTGATGTTCAGAACGTAACAAACGGTACTCTTACTGCTAACTGCAGCGGTCAGGGTAACTTAAGAGTTTACGTTTGCTGTGCAAGCGGTTTTGATGGCATTGATGGTGCTATCGGTGGCACAAGCGGTCAGACATATCTTAAGTAATATAATAAAGTTTACGTTCAGCTCGGATGAAAATCCGAGCTGTTCTTTTTACCGTTGGCCACGGGTCAGCCACCGTGGATAGCAGGGGATAAAAAATGACAATGCAAGATAAACAAAAGGCTAAGCAGACACTTGGTTACTATGGAGAAAAGCATTGTAATTTCTGCAAAAGAAAAATACATATAGGTTAAAATAGTATAATCATAATGTAAAATTACAATGCGAAAGTTTGCGAAGGAGGAGACTTAATGAAGCTATTTAAGTCGGTGTTGGCACTTTTATTGTGCCTTGCCACTATGCTTGGTGTCGGCGTTATTTCTGTATTTTCAGCCGAAACAGAAGTAGCCGAAACAGGTGCAGGCACAGGAATCACAATACACTTTTATCACGAAGGCGGCACCCCTTATATTTATTATTGGAATGCCTTGCCCCAGAATATCGAAACCGCTTATCCCGGCGTTAAGATGTCTGCAGATGCAGCTGCAGGTGCTAACTGGTATAAGTACGAGTTTAAGAATTCAACTAAAATTAATTTTATGTTTACCGATGGTACCAACACCCTCGACGGTCAGCTTTCTAAAGAGCTTACAAGAAATTCGGGCGAGTGGTATTATGGTAAGTCTAATCCTCATCCCACTGAGCTTACCGATATGCGTGAAGACTCTATTTACTTTGTAATTACTACTCGCTTTTACGACGGTGACAAGAGCAACAACGTTCACTGTTGGGCAGACGGTGACGCCGGTAATCCTGATTCTGACCCCGCATGGCGCGGCGACTTTAAGGGTTTAGCTGACAGGCTTGACTATATCAAGGCACTTGGATTTTCCGCTATATGGATTACCCCTGTTGTAGAAAATGCTTCGGGTTACGACTACCACGGCTATCATGCAATGGACTTTTCAAAGGTAGATGCAAGATATGAGTCATCAGGCTTTACTTATCAGGACCTTATTGATGCCGCCCACGACAAGGATATGAAAATTATTCAGGACGTCGTATGGAATCACACAGGTAATTTCGGCGAGGCTTACTTTGCTCCTATGTTTGAAAAGCAGTACAGCTCGGTTAAGGACCTTGAAAGTATTGACAGCATGAAGCTTATTTCTGACTCTAAGCTTGCACAGAAATATCCTAATTATTATAGCTTAGATGATGATTCTCAGTATCAGGCTCGTCTTGCTGTTATGAAGGAAGACGCTAACGATACCAACCATTATTATCACCACGACAAAGACCTTTCATGGGAAAGCCCCACTGTTCAGACAGGCCAGATTGCAGGTGACTGTGTTGACCTTAACACCGAAAGCAAAGAGGTAGCAAACTACCTTGTTGACGTGTATACAGACTACATAAACATGGGCGTTGACGCTTTCAGACTTGATACAGAAAAGCATATTTCAAGACTTTCTCTTAATGAGCTTTACTTCCCCAAAATTTATGACAATGCACCCGAGAATTTCTTTATTTTCGGTGAGGTTTGTACTCGAGTAAGTGAGTTCTGGAATCATAATATTCCTGCTATTTCTGCACCCTTCTACACTTGGGCAGAAACAAACTCCAAGTACAAGAACTGCTACACAAACGATGCGTTTGCAAACAAGTCCTTGTCGCTTGCTCATTACGACGACCACGACACCGCAGACAATGCACCTACCTCTAACAACGTTTACCTTAACGGTATTACATATCATACACCTGATTACTCCAAGTCCAACGGCACAGGTGTTATTGACTTTCCCATGCATTGGAACTTCTCTTATGCTTCCAACGCTTTTGAGCGAGCATTACAGGAAGACCCCTACTACAACGACTCTACATGGAACGTTGTTTACGTTGACTCCCACGACTACGGCCCTAACATGGACAACCGCTTTAACGGCGATACCGTAACATGGGCAGAAAGCCTTTGCCTTATGTTTACCTTCCGCGGTATTCCTTGCGTTTACTACGGCTCTGAGGTTCAGTTCCAGGCTGGCGTTCCTATGGACGTTGGTCCTAATGCACCTCTTT
The DNA here is from genome assembly GCA_030525665.1 of Ruminococcus sp. Lineage (GTDB taxonomy): Bacteria > Bacillota > Clostridia > Oscillospirales > Acutalibacteraceae > Ruminococcoides. The sequence goes on along the minus strand of JAUNEH010000007.1, from coordinate 18,623 downwards.
CAACAACAGGTCGTGCATACTTTGGCGATTACCTTGAGGGCAGTGTAACAGCCAGCGATTTCAGTGAGTATACTGCTTCCGGTAAGGTTCAGGATACTTTAAGCAAGCCTCTTGCAAAGCATATGCAGAAGCTTAACGCCATAAGACGTGCTATTCCTGCGTTGCAGAAGGGTCAGTATACAAAGGACAGCCAGTATGTTTCGGGTAATATGGCTTATATCCGTCGCTATACAAATGCTGCAGAGGGAGTTGACTCCTTGGCTTGTGTAGCACTTACAGACGGAGCAACCTTTAAGAATATTCCCAAAGGACTTTATATCGATGCTGTTACAGGTGACAGAAAAGAGGTTACCAATGGTACACTTAACGTTCCTGCTACAGGCAGAGGTAATATGAGAGTTTACGTTTGCTGTGCAAGCGGTTTTGACGGCATTGGCGGCGCAATCGGCGGCACAAGCGGTCAGACATACTTAAAGTAACAGATTTATAAGCTTAACGGCTCAGGGTAATATACCTTGAGCCGTTTTTGTGCGTTGAAATATAGAGTGCACTATGGTAAAATCACATTATAAGGATATAATAAACGCAGGTGATAGAATGATTACTGAAAATGATATTATGCGAGTGGCGTGTCTTTCCAAGCTTGAAATTAAAGAGCAAGATATTCCTTTTTTTATAAAGGAGCTTGAAGAGCTTTTGAACTTTGCTGAAAGTATGGATGTTTCTGCGGATAATGCGGGAGTATCGCCTTGCCCTGTGGATTTTAGTAGCCTCAGAGCCGACGAGGTAAGAATATCAACTGAAAGCTCTGAAATCCTCAGTAATTCGCAGGAAACCGAAAACGGATTTTTCAGACTCAGAAAGAGGGCGTAAAATGAACAAAATTTTAAAGCTTCATGATATGCTCATGAGAAAAGAAATTTCTGCAAAAGAATTAACTCAGATGTATATATCTGCTATTAATAACGAAAACCCTGCCCTTAATGCATATGTAAAAGTAACCGAGGATGAGGCTTTTTTAGCTGCTGATATTGTTGACAGAAAAATATCAGCAGGGCAAGCGTTAGACCTTCTTGCAGGAATACCTATGACCTTAAAGGATAATATTTCTACAAAAAATCTTGATACTACCTGCTGTTCAAAAATATTAGAGGGCTATAAGCCAATATACGATGCAACCGCATGGCAAAAGCTTAAGGATAGTGATGCTGTGCTTTTAGGAAAAACAAACATGGACGAGTTCGCTATGGGCTGTACCACAGAAACTTCGGCTTTCGGAGGTTCAAAAAATCCGTACAACACAGATTTTGTGGCAGGAGGCTCGTCGGGTGGTTCGGCATGTGCTGTTTCTGCAAATTTGGCAGTTTTCGCCTTAGGCTCTGATACAGGCGGTTCGGTCCGTCAGCCTGCGGCATTTTGCGGTTGTGTGGGTCTTAAGCCAACTTATGGTGCTGTATCTCGCTATGGACTTATAGCTTATGCGTCAAGCCTTGATACTGTAGGAGTAATTGCAGGAAGCGTCGAGGACACGGCCATAGTATTTGATAAAATTGCAGGCTTTGACCCTATGGACAGCACCTCGAAACCCGACTTTGCATCAAGTGCCTTTGATTTGCTTAAAAAGGACATCAAAGGCAGAAAAATCGGCATTCCCAACGAGTTTATTGATAGAGCCGACGAGGATGTCAAAGCGGCTGTTCTGAAAGCTGCAAAAGATTTCGAGAATATGGGTTGTAAGGTTGAGTCTTTTTCGATGCCAACCCTTGTTCAGGCTTTGCCTGCCTACTACGTAATTGCCTGTGCCGAAGCATCCTCGAATTTAGGCAGATATGACGGTGTTCGTTACGGCAAAAGGGAAGAGAATTATGAAAGCATTCATCATATGATTTGTAAAACACGAGCCGAGAATTTTGGTGACGAGGTTAAAAAGAGAATACTGTTAGGTGCTTTTGTGCTTTCTGAGGGATATTATGAAAAATATTACGCAAAAGCACAGAGCCTTCGTGCAAGGTTAAGAGAACAGCTTGACAGAATTTTTGAGAAATATGACGCACTTATTACTCCTGCTTCGCCTAAAACCGCGTTTAAATCTGCTCAGGTACAGGAGGATAAATCAGGCTCTTTTACTGCGGATTTGTGTACTGTGCCTGCAAATCTTGCAGGGCTTCCTGCGCTGTCAATTCCTTGCGGCAAGTGCTCTCGGGGACTTCCTATAGGTTTGCAGATTATAGGCGGAAGGTTCAGAGAAAGCCTGATTTTAAACCTTGCCTACAAATATGAAGAGGTAAGAGGAAGCTTTCACGTCAATAATATGGGGGTGAGGCTGTGAAGTATAAAATGACCGCAGGCTTTGAAACCCATGTGGAGCTAAAGACAAACACCAAGATTTTTTGCAGTTGCAGTACAGAGTTCGGCGGCGAGCCTAACTCTCGTTGCTGTCCTGTGTGTGTCGGTATGCCGGGAACAATGCCAAGCCTTAACAGAAAAGCAGTAGAGTTTGCGGTAAAGGCAGGGCTCGCACTTAATTGCAAGATTTCAAACGTATCCTATATGGATAGAAAAAACTACTCTTATCCCGATTTGCCTAAGGCTTATCAGATTTCTCAGTTTGACGTGCCTTTGTGCTACGACGGGTTTGTAGAGCTTTCGGGCGGCAAAAAAATCGGCATTACCCGTATTCATATCGAAGAGGACGCAGGAAAGCTCATTCATAAGGACAACGAAATTCTTATTGATTATAACCGAGCAGGCGTGCCCCTTATCGAGATTGTCAGCGAGCCGGACATAAACAGTATAGAGGAAGCCAAAGAGTACGTTGACAAGCTAAGAAAATTGATGCGGTATATTGATGTTTCTGACTGCAGAATGCAGGAAGGGTCTATGAGATGTGATGTCAACGTTTCTGTGTCAGCAACAGATGTCTTGGGTACTCGTACCGAAATTAAAAATATGAACTCCATAGCTAATATTGCAAAGGCAATGGAGTATGAGGCAAACAGACAGATTGACGTTATAGAAAGCGGTGCAAAGGTTTTGCAGGAGACCTTAGGTTTCGACGAAAAATCATGCACAACCTACTCTATGCGTAGCAAAGAGGATGCCGACGATTACCGTTTTTTCCGCGAACCGGATTTGTTGCCCATACATATATGTTGCAGTGACATCGAAAGAATCAGACAAGGCCTTCCCGAATTGCCTGGGGAAAAGCTTAAAAGATACGCTACTGAGTTTGATTTAGAGCAAAGAGAAGCAGAGCTTATAATTAAATATCCCAAGGTGGCTGAATTCTTCGAGAAAGCTTCAGACGGAGTCAGGTCACCTAAAAAAGTAGCGAATTTTATCTTAGGTGTGATTTTTGCTTTCCTTAAGAGTGAAAGCCTTAAGGAGGAATTTAACCTTAAAATTACACCAAAAGACCTTAAAGATTTGGTGCTGTTAATTGAAAGCGGTAACCTAAATCACAACAAGGCAAAGGTTACCTTAGAGCAGATGCTTTTAAGCGGTAAGAATCCGCAGGAGCTTTTAGCAGATGACGACTTGCAGGGTATAAGCGAAGCAGAACTTGTTGCTTTTTGTGCAAATGCCATAGAGAGTAATTCTAAAATTGTTGCTGACTATAAAGGCGGCAAGACACAGGCGGTAATGGCACTTGTGGGATTTGTGATGCGTGAGTCAAAAGGCAGGGCAAACGCCGAAAAGGCAAAAGAAAAGCTTATGGAGCTCATTAAATAAAAGTAGTTTGTATAAACAGAAAACCCGTCGTTTCAAAAAAATAACGACGGGTTATATTTTTGCTATGATTTTCTGGAAAATAAGGGCAATGTGGGGGAGATGTCTCGGCTTTCGAAAGGTTTAATAAATAACCAAGCCGAAGGTAAGTTGCCTGTCATTGTTAACGGTCACATCTTTTACAGGTTCCAAAGTAAGTAACCGCCACAAAGTCGGTGTTAAAATCGTTGGTGTCGCCTTTTGGCATAAGGGTGGGCATATCTATATCTTCGATTTTGCCGCAACATCTGCATACTAAATGTGCGTGGGGTGAGGTGTCGCCGTCAAGGCGTTCTTCGCCTAAAATATTAGCAACAGCCACAGCTTTGCCGGTTTCTTTAAAGAGGGCGATATTACGGTACACCGTACCAAGGCTTAGGTCGGGATACTCTTCCTTAAGCTGTTCGTAAACCCATTTTGCACTGGGATGTGTTTTTGTAGAACAAAGTGTATTGTAAATTAGCTCTCGTTTAGAGCTGAAGTTCGAGCCTTTCATAGCATCACCTCAAATCAGTAATTATTCCTGATTTTATTTTATCATAATCTTTTACTTTTGTAAATGTTTTTTGCATAATTTCCTGCATTTTTGAGTATATATCACTTAGTAACTTTGGAAAGTGAGTGTTTTTATGCCAAGAATTTTCTTAAGTCCCTCTTTGCAGGAGTTTAATCCCTATGTTGGCGGCGGCAACGAGGAATATTATATGAACCTTGTGGCAGATGCCATGGAGCCGTACCTTAGGGCAAGCGGAATTGACTTTTCGAGAAATGACCCTAACTCAACCCTTTCTCAAACCATAGCCCAGAGTAACGCGGGGGATTATGATTTACACGTGGCGTTGCATTCCAACGCATCGCCCGAGGCTACTAAAGGTCAGCAGAAAGGCGTGCAGGTTTACTACTTTCCTACAAGTGCCGCAGGTCAGCGTGCCGCCGATATTATCGCACAGAATTATAGGGGAATTTATCCCGACCCCGAAGATATTGTAACAATCCCCACAACATCTCTTGCTGAGGTGCGGCGTACCGAGGCACCCTCGGTGCTAATTGAAACCGCATTTCACGATAATCCTCAGGATGCTGACTGGATACGCTCTAATATCGACAATATCGCCCGAAGTGTTTCTCAGAGTATTGCCGAGTATTTGGGTGTTCCCTTTGTGACACCTTGATTTATCTTGGGTTTTATGTATAATTAAATTAGATTTGATTTGGGAAGTGAAAATATGCAGATTAACGATAGCGTTATTAAATCCGTAATGGAAAATTTAGAGAAAAATAATATGAAGCCCTACTACTGCAAAACCAGCACCGAGGCTAAAGAGCTTGTTATGAGCCTTATTAAAGAGGGCGACACCGTTACAAATGGCGGCTCGGTGACTATGAAGGAAATCGGCGTTATGGATGCCGTAAAAGAGAGAAAGGACATTACCTATCTTGACCGAAACGCTGAGGGGTTGACTCCCGAAGAGGTTAAGGAGATTTATAAAAAGGCATTTTTCGCTGATGTTTACCTTATGAGCACAAATGCACTTACTTTAAAGGGTGAGCTTTATAATGTAGACGGTAATTCAAACCGCGTTGCGGCTCTTTTATACGGCCCCGAAAGTGTTATTGTTGTGTGCGGTATAAATAAGATTGTAGAAAATTTAGACGAGGCAGTAAAGCGTGTTAAGACCATTTCGGCACCTAAGAACACCGTCAGACTTCACACAGGCTCGTATTGTGAGAATGCAGGTGAGTGCATGTCGCTTAAAAACGAGGGTTCTTTTATGTGCGATGGTTGTCAGGGTGCAGGCAGAATTTGCTGTAACTACGTGGTGTCTGCACAGCAGAGGCACAAAGACAGAATTAAGGTTATAATTGTAGACGAGGCTTTGGGTTATTAAATAGAAGGGGAGGCGTTCCGCCTCCCGAGACTTTTGTTTTGGTTCAAGCCTTTCGGGAGGGGAGCCCCTCCTCTACGATTTTTTTCAAAAGAAAAGATTAAGAAACCGCTTACTTGTTGTTTTTGTTCTGCTGGTTTCTGTTAGAGTTCTGATTCTGCTGATTTCTGCTGGAATTAGAGCTGTTCTGATTCTTGTTAGAATTGTTGTTCTGCTGATTCTTAGAATTGTTCTGGTTTGAGTTCTGATTTCTGTTCTGGTTCATTTAAGAGCACCTCCCTTGACATTATTATGGGGAGGCGTCAGAGGATTTATTCAGCAGTTGTAGTTTATCTTAAGCAAAATAAAGGAAATTAAAATATGGAAAGACTATCTGACATAGGCGAAATTAAAAGAATACTCGGGGCTCACGGCTTTACTTTTTCAAAGGCGATGGGGCAGAATTTCCTTGTAAATCCCTCGGTTTGTCCAAGAATGGCAGAGCTTTGCGGAGCTGACAAGGAAAAGGGAGTTATTGAAATCGGGCCCGGTATCGGCGTGCTTACCAATGAGCTTTGTAAGGTGGCTAAAAAGGTTATTGCTATTGAGCTTGACACACGCCTTTTGCCTGTTTTGGACGAAACCCTTGCCGAGCACGATAACGTTAAGGTTATTAACGCCGACGTTATGAAAGTAGACCTTCATAAGCTGATTGCTGAAGAGTTTAAAGATATGGAGGTTGTGGTCTGTGCAAACCTGCCTTACTACATTACTTCCCCTATAATTATGAAGCTTCTGGAGGATAAATTGCCCATAAAAGCTTTGACGGTTATGGTGCAGAAAGAGGCGGCAGACCGCCTTTGTGCCAAAGTAGGCAGTAGGGAAAGCGGAGCAGTTACCGTAGCGGTAAATTATTACAGCAGTGCCGAGAAGCTTTTCGGTGTTTCCCGAGGTTCCTTTATGCCTGCTCCTAACGTAGACTCGGCGGTTATAAAGTTAAATGTTTCAAAAGAGCCGAGAATTTCAGTAGCCGATGAAAAGCTGTTCTTCAAAATGATAAAGTCCGCTTTTGCTCAAAGAAGAAAGACTATTTCAAACTCAATTACATCAGGGCTTTCTATTTCTAAGGAAAGCTTTAAAGAAGCTTGTGAGAATGCAGGCGTAAGCCCCACCGCCAGAGCCGAGGCTCTTACACTGGAGGAGCTTGCAAATCTTGCAAATGCAATATATGATATAAAATAAAGACAGCCACTCAAGTTTTTTATCCTTGAGTGGCTGTTTTGTTATACGTTATGGTTAATGTGTAGGGGATATTCCTCAATTTAGTCGGAAATGAAGTATTCCTTTGGAATATGAAGTACACAAAGTGTATGAAGTAACTTCGTTATGAAGTATTTGCTGACGCAAATGTAATGGTATCAACCCGCCGTTAATCTAAGGTTTACTCTGTATTTAACCTATCCAAAGGCGGAACTGCCCTCAAGGGGCTCCCTTGTTACATTTTTTCGGGGCAGGTTACGTTGAACATTGTAAGAACGTTGCTTATTACAGTTTTAACTGCACCGCAAAGGGTAAGACGTGCCTGCATTAAGCTTTCATCTTCTACCTTAACACGCTGAGCATTGTAGAACTTATGGAAAAGTGCGGCAAGGCTTGCTACGTAACGGGTAATTCTTGTGGGGTCGTAGTCCTTAGCGGCGGCAACAATCTCGTCAGTGAAAGCACTGAGGTGATGAATAAGCTCGATTTCTTCTGGGGCGTTAAGCTTCTGAAGTTCCTCGTTAGTGCATTTACGGGGTAAAATGTTGTCTGCGGCAAGATTACGGAAAATGCTGCAAATTCTTGCGTGAGCATACTGAACGTAATAAACAGGATTCTGGTTATCCTGAGTAACTGCAAGGTCAAGGTCAAAGTCCATCTGAGTGTTGGCTTCTCTTGTGTTAAAGAGAAAACGTGTGGAGTCAACGGGAACTTCTTCCAAAAGGTCGGCAAGCTGAATAGCCTTACCTGTACGTTTGCTCATTCGTACAACCTCGCCGCCCTTAACCAGACGAACTAACTGCATAAGCACAATGTCAAGCTTGTCGCCGTCAAGACCGATAGCGTCCATAGCACCCTTCATACGTGCAACGTGACCGTGGTGGTCAGCGCCCCAGATGTTGATGCAGGTGTCAAAGCCGCGGTCAAATTTGTCCTTGTGATAAGCTATGTCAGCGGCAAAGTAGGTGGGATTGCCGTTTGCACGAATAAGAACATCGTCCTTAAGCTCAAGCTTTTCAATGTCTTTATCGCTTACACCGCTTTTCTTAAGTCTTTCGGTAACTACTTCTGCATTTTTGTACCAAAGGGCATCTTCCTTTTCATAGGTAAGACCCTTTTCGGTAAGAAGGTCAACAACAGCTTTAACTTTACCGCTGTTATGAAGCTCGCTTTCGAAGAACCACTTGTCGTACTCGATGCGGTACTTCTTCATATCTGCCTGCATTTTTGCGATATTTTTAGGCAACGCAAAGTCAACCAAAGCGGACTTTCTCTCGGCTTCGTTTTTATTTACGTAAGAATTGCCGTTAAGTGCTTCGAATTCCTTTGCAAGCTCCTTGATATCGTCGCCCTGATATCCGTCCTCAGGCATAATAAAGCTTTCGTCGAAAATCTGCATGTATCTTGCGTTAAGTGAAGATGCAAACTTTTCAATTTGATTACCTGCATCGTTTACGTAAAATTCACGCTTAACGTCATAGCCTGCGGCATCTAAAACTGCGGCTAAGCAGTCACCCAGTGCACCGCCTCGAGCGTTACCCATATGCATAGGACCTGTAGGGTTGGCTGAAACGAATTCTACGTTAATTTTCTTTCCCTGACCGAAGTCGCTTCTGCCGTATTCTTTGTCAGCAGTTGTGATTTCTTCAACAACATCGGCAAAGTACTTGGGGCTTAAGAAGAAATTAATAAAGCCTGCTCCTGCAACCTCACATTTTGCGAAGGCTGTACCCTCAAGGTTTAAATTATCTTTAATTGCCTCAGCAATTTTAAAGGGAGGCATTCTGAAAACCCTTGCACCGGTCATAGCGGCATTAGTTGCAAAGTCGCCGTGACTTCTGTCGGCGGGTGCCTCGATAATAAAATTCTGAAGCTCACCCTCGGGAAGAGCCCCCTTTTCAATAGCTGACTTTACAGCATTTTCGATAGCCTTGCGAAGGCTAGTAATAGCTAATGCGGAAGTTTTAGACATCTTTTATACCTCTTTTTTGGTTATAGTAATATGCAGCTCGTTGTTAGAGACAAGACCTGCGTTAAAGTCCAAGCTGTATTTAAGGCTCAGCTTACCGCCTACATCGGGAATCAGGGTGTTTTTGATGTAGTCGGTATAAACTCCTACTGACAAATCACCTGCAACGGTTGAGTAGATGCATTGGTGACGTCTGCCTTTTTCTAAGATAAGGCGGCTTTCGGCACCGATATTACGGATAACTGTTACCTGTGTATTGCCGTTTACCAAAACGGAATTGTCAATAGCAATGCGAGGGTCGTCGTTGTCTCGCTCGGTGTATTTAATCAGAAATTTTGAGTCGCGGTACATAAGCGTACCCGAGGTGATAATCTCAACCTTGTCAGACTCGCCGTCAATTTCCTGAATACCCGTTACTTTAATAAGATAATCTTCTTTCATATTCTTTCCTTAATATTTTTCTATGTCGATACGTGTAGCTTTGCTTTTCATGTCTGTGCCGAGGAAAATCCCTGCCACCTTCTCAAAATTATGAGGGGTGTCGCTGACAAAAAAATCTCTTGAGCCTTCCTCAGTTCTATCTGTAAGCAGGTTGTGCTCCTCCAAAAACTTTTTGGTATAAAGTGCGGTTTCATAGCCCGAGTCAATAAGCTTTACACTTTCGCCCAGACACTCGCCTATGGCTGACTTTAGCAGGGGATAGTGTGTACAGCCTAAGATTACGGTGTCAATGTCTGAGTTTTTAAACTGACTTACATAACGCTCTACCACACTTTTTACGATTATGTCGTCTTTATCTGTAAAGCCAGACTCAACTAAAGGCACAAATAAGGGACAGTCTTGCTCGTAAACCTTGATTTCGGGGTTTATTTTCATAAGTAAGTTTTTATAGCTGTGGCTGTTGATGGTAGCTGACGTACCCAAAATTGCCACATTGCCCGACTTTGTAGCTTTGGCACAGGTCAAAGCGGTAGGCTCTAAAACACCTGTGAACTTAACAGGCAAGCTTTCGCCTAAATCGCTTGCTACCGAGCTTACCGTACCGCAGGCGGCAATAATCATTTTTACATTGTGGTTAAGTAAAAACTTAGCGTCCTGTGTTGCGTATTTAATTATGGTTTCTTTACTTCTGGTGCCGTATGGAACTCTGCCAGTATCACCAAAATAAACGATATTTTCATTAGGTAAGCATTTAATAAGCTCTTTTACAGCCGTCAGACCGCCTAAACCGGAATCAAAAACGCCAATTGCCTTATTTTTCATAAATCCACCTGCTTTCAAGGCGTTATTAATAAATATTTTATCACATTGCTCAATAAGTTGCAAGAGTTCATATGGATAATATTGGTAGGGGCGACTATTATTCGCCCGAAAAGCTTCATATCAGAGAAACGTATAACGGGCGAATAATAGTCGCCCCTACGATTAAACATCATATAAATACTTTGACAAAACCGAAAAGTGTATGTATAATAAAAGTTAATGCATTTGGAGGTAACGATTATGACTGATATAAAAAAGGCATTTGGTATTATTACCGATAAATTAAGTGACACTTTAAAAGCTCAGAATTTTACTAAGCAGAAGGTAGAAAGCTCTAACGCAAACGAGCTTGTAAGCCTCTTTACTAACGAGACTGTTGCTTACTCTGTGATTTACTATAAAGACAAGATGCTTTGTGTGCTGAGAAGCTGTACCATGACTGATGAAGGTCCCGACAATGAGTGGAAGACCATGGCTACATGGATGTTCAACCCCGAGACCGACACAGAAAAGGAAGCCGACAGCATTGGTAACGACTTTGTAGAGGCAGTTAACTCTGCTTCTGCTGTGAAGAGAGTCAAGCAGACCAAAAAGAAGAAAAGCTCAGACGACGGCAATGCCGACCCTCTTTTCCTTGCAAAGCGTTTTATGGTGCTTTTCCCCGAGCTTAAAGAGGAAATCAAAAAAGAGCAGGAAACCAAAGAAGAATTCCGTGGTGTGTACTTTACACGTACCTTTATCGTGCCAAAAGTAAACGAGCTGTTGATAAGAGGCGTGAAAAGCGAGATTAACAAGCTTTCTCAGATTCTTTCTACTCAGTACCAGAATGGCGATATGGACACACGCTCTATCATTACCATTGTAATTCTTAACTCTGTTGATGAGAAGCATAAGGACAGACTTGAGGAAAAAATGAGCGACGAGCTTAAAAAGGCTTGGAAGTTTGCGCTAAAAATGAAGGGCAAAAAGGTTAAACCCGAAAAGGTTAAGAAAAAGAGAAATACCCTTTCAGGCACAAGACTTTAATATTTTTAAAATTAAGGAAGCGACTTTTCGCTTCCTTTTTTGTCCCTTATTATATTTTTAGGAGGTATATAAAATGAATAATGATTTATGTGTTAAAACCGAGGACGGAATACTTAATATCCGTGTTGGTGCCATTATTATGAGGGGTGATGAATTCCTTATGGTTGAAAACGACAGGGATGAGCATATGTACTCCGTAGGTGGCAGAATCAAGTTTGGCGAAACTGCAGAGGAAGCGGTTGTGCGTGAAGTCTTTGAAGAAACGGGAGTAAAAATGAAGGTTGACCGCTTAGGATTCATTCACGAGAACTTCTTTCCCGGCGATTCGCTTGCTAAGAAAGGGAATATAGTCCACGAGATTTCTTTCTTTTTCTATATGAAAGTGCCTGAGGATTTTGAACCTGTGTGTATGAGCTTTACGGAAGACGGTGTAAAGGAGCATTTAGTCTGGATAAATGCAGACCACAAAAAGAGATATTACCCTGAGTTTTTCGGGGCAGAGCTAAAAAGTCCTTCCCCAGAAGTCAAGCATTATGTTACAAGGGACATTTGATATTTATATAGATTTTTTAAAATATATGTGTTACAATAAAATTTAAAGATATATAAATCTTCGGAGGTGTTACCTCAGAAATGGTAGAATGGATTACAAAGCTTGATTTTACAGTGCTTTACTGGATTCAGGAAAATATCCGCACAGATTGGCTTGACTCGGTTTGTGCCTTTTTAAGCTGGGCTTTTAAGCTTGGCATTCCCTGGCTTGTGCTTGGTGTTTTGCTCTTTTGCTTCAAAAAAACAAGGGCGGCAGGTGCGATATTAATTACGGCTGTGGTGCTTACGTTTTTCTTTAATGAGCTTGCAATTAAGAATGCTGTTAACCGTGAAAGACCCTGTACCATAGATACCGCAATTCCTTTAGCTGTAGAAAAGCCTACGTCCTTTAGCTTTCCGTCAGGGCATACCGCGAGCTGTTTTGCGGCGGTGGGAGCATTGCTTTTTACCTATAAAAAAATCGGTATTCCACTTATTCTTTTTGCGGTTATTATGGGGCTTTCACGAATGTACCTTTTTGTGCATTTTCCTACAGATGTAATTGCAGGTGCGGCTCTTGGTATATTAATGGCGTGGGTGACTGTGCTTATTTTCCGCGAGCTTAAGTATGACGAAAAGCTTAATAATTTAGATTTGAAATTAAGGAGAAATTAATATGAACGAGCTTAAAATTACCAGCCTTTTAAATCTTGACGAAACTATAGCAAAGGAGCTTTTTGAAGGCTTTACATATCCTTGGGAGGTACTGCCTCATATAAGCGAGTTTATCAAAAAGCTTGGTGCGACCCTCAGCGAAGAAAAGTTTGATAAAATCGGCGAGGATATCTGGGTAGCAAAAAGTGCAAAGGTTGCACCCTCGGCTTCTTTAAATGGTCCTCTTATTATTGACGAGGATGCAGAAATCCGCCATTGTGCATTTATCCGCGGCAGTGCAATTGTGGGTAAGGGTGCAGTTGTGGGTAACTCTACCGAGCTTAAAAACTGCGTGCTGTTTAACGGTGTGCAGGCTCCTCATTTCAATTACGTTGGCGACAGCGTTTACGGCTATAAGGCTCATACAGGTGCAGGTGTTATTGCCTCTAACCTTAAGTCTGACAAGTCTTTGGTTACCATTAATTTCAGAGGACAGAAGGTAGAAACCGGCATCAAGAAAATCGGTGCTATCGTAGGCGACTTTGGCGATATCGGTTGTAATACCGTTATGAACCCCGGTACTGTAATCGGCAGAAACACAAGCGTGTATCCCCTCTCTTTTGTAAGAAGCTACGTTGAAGAAGGTTCTATCTACAAAAAGCAGGGCGAGGTTGTAAAGAGAGTTTAAACAAAAATTCAAGGCAGTGCGAATGCACTGCCTTTTGTTTATTTGTTATTGATTATAAGCGCTGCTATATATTCGCAGAAGGTGGGATTCTTAACCAGTACGGGACCTACAATCTGTGTACCGAAAAGGTTTTTCTCATGAATACCTTCGGTTTCGAAACTGAAGGATTCAGGCTTCATTGTTAAGGTGAAAAGGGGAGAGTCAACGCCTTTTACAGAACTGCACTTGTTGATAAAGCCTATAAGCTCTGTCTGGAGAAACTCTGCCTTTGCCTTTATATCGCCTGTCAGGCGTCGGGTGTTCTGCTCTTTTACCGTAAAGTCGAAAAGGTTAAGTCCCTCTAAAACTTCGCCGTCGGCAGTTTCAATGGACTTTCCAAGCATCTCCCAAGAGTTACCTGTAAAAAGCATAACCTTACCTGAATCAAAAGCTGACTTTAAGCTGTCTTTAAATTTCTTTAGGTGGTTAAGTGCAAAGGTTCTTTTGGATTCTGTACCTGCACCGCAGTAGATAAAGTCATAGTCTGTAAAATCAATTTCATTGTCAGTAATAGTCTTCTTATCAAGAATTACTTCACAGCCTTTTTCTTCAAGTGCTTTTGTAAGCAGTCTTACGTTGCCGTATTCGCCGTAAAGGTTCATAAAGTCGGAGTATAAGTGTAAAATTTTAATAGCCATATTACACCTCTCCTTTCTTTACGATTTCAAGGAACTTACCTTTGTCAGAGAAGCAGGTGATTACGTAGGTGAAGTTTTCTTCATCCTTAAGCTTTGCCATAGCAGACTCAACACTGTCGCAGACAATAAGCTTGTCTTTGGGAATGTCGGTTACAGAAAAACGAACGTCAAGGTCATTATAGTAACTGCCTGCAAGGTAAATCTTCTTTACATTGTCTGAATTAAGCTTTTCAAAGTCAATGTCCCAAAGCCAGCTTGTGTCCTCGGTGTGGTACTTACGGCTTATCTTGTCAACAATAATCAGCACCGCAACGTCCTGCGGGTCGTTTGTTACAACATTAATTGACTGGTCGTAGGAAACCGAGTTTTCGTGCTTGGATACTAACAGAGTACCTGTGGCTTTGCCAAAGCTAAAGTCTATAATTCTGCCTGACTGCATCTTGTAGCCTGAAAGTGCCTTTACAGCATCCTCTGCCTTAACTCCTGCAATGTCAGCAGCCGCAAAAGCTACCAGAGAGTTGTAGCACTGATAAATGCTTGAAAAGCTCAGCTCAATGGTGTGCTTACCGTTTATGGTCAGCTTCTTTTCCTCAAGGCTTGCAGACGTAATAGTCCACTTAGTTTCTGGTTTTTTAAAGCCGCACTTTGAGCAACTGTAAGAGCCGATGTGATTGTAGTGGTAGTAGCTGTAGCTCATAGGAGCTGAGCAAATAGGGCAGTACTTGCCGTCATCATAAACGGAATCGTTAACGTCTTTGTCAAATGAGAGCTTGTCTGCACCAAAGTAAAGTGCTTTTCTGCCTCTGCCAAAGGTGCTTACCAAGGGGTCATCGGCGTTAAGGACTAAGGTAATATCATCAGAAATTGCATCGTTAATGGATGCATACACCCATTCGGGATGGCCGTTGCGGGTGAGCTGGTCTCGGTAAAGATTTGTTATGAAAAGATAGTTTGGCTTTATATACTTAAAAGTGTATTTTGCAAAACGCTCGTCAGACTCGATAAGGGCAATTTTGCTTTTTGCTTTGCCACTTAGTGTAGAGTCGCACAAAAGCATTGTGGTAACTCCCTCAATCTGATTAGAGCCTTCTTTGTTGTATACTAAGCTTGCACCGCTTTCTTTAAGAACATGGGCAATAAGCTCAACGGTGGAGGTTTTGCCGTTACTGCCTGTTACGGCAATAATCTTCTCAGGGGGAGTAATGTCCTTTAATATGTTCGGGAAAAGCTTGAGGGTCAATGCTCCGGGAAGACTACTGCCTCTGCCTAAAAGCTTTGCAAAAAATCGGACGGTTTTACAGAAAGCCACCGCCAGAAAAACCTTGATTTTTTTCATAATCTGCCTCTTTCTATATTATATAGAGAATTTTCTTTGCATTTCTATTTTGAATTATATAGCTTAATTTAAAGTTGGTCAATATAATTTTGAGCATTTTCCGCAATATAATGAGAAAAATTCGAGCACTCTTCCTATATTTTGTGTTGTGCAAAGTTAACAAAATTTAGTTTAAAAATTCTCTAAAATTCTACAGTAAAAATTTCGCCGAAATCCTTGATTTTGCCCTATATATATATTATAATTGACCCTGCGTGACTGCAATAAATGATATGCGTTGAAGCGGGAGGTTGCGGCTTTTTAGCCGGTTTTTCCGTGGAGTATGTCCGATTTCAAACCGGGCGAAAAAATTTTAAAGCACATTTTGTAGACAAAGGGGTTGCTATGTCCGAAGTGTGCCCTTATGCTTTTCAAGACTTTCCCGGTTAACAAAATATGGTTAACCGTTTTTTAATGAAGGGTGATGAAACACCCGGATGTGTGTAAAAGGTTTAGTTTTGAAGTACGCCCGCCAACTAACAAATTTTTAAGGAGGCGACTTTTATGGCAGTCAAGGAAAAAATCAGAATTAGATTAAAGGGCTATGATCACCAGTTGGTTGATCAGTCAGCTGAGCGAATCGTTGCTACAGCAAAGCGCACAGGTGCAAGAGTTTCAGGTCCCGTACCTCTCCCCACCGAGAAGCAGGTTGTAACAATTCTTCGTGCGGTTCACAAGTACAAGGATAGCCGCGAGCAGTTCGAAATGAGAACTCACAAGCGTCTTATCGACATCTTGAGACCCTCAAACAAAACAGTTGATGCTCTTATGAATCTGGAGCTCCCTGCCGGCGTTGAAATTGAGATCAAGCTCTGATAGCTCAGTTGTCAACCTACAAGCAGACAGGGTCAAGTCGATGAATGACTACATCTTCGTCGACCAATAACCTAACAAGGAGGAAAATAAAATGCAGAAAGCATTAATCGGCAAGAAAATCGGTATGACACAGATTTTCGACGAGAAGGGAAATGTAGTTCCCGTAACAGTTGTTGAAGCAGGTCCTTGCGTTGTTTCAATGATTAAGACTGTCGAGACTGACGGCTACAATGCAGTTCAGCTCGGCTTCGGTGATGTTAAAGCAAACAAACTCACTAAACCCATGAAGGGACACTTTGACAAGGCAAACGTTGCTCCCAAGAAAACTCTTAAGGAGTTCCGCTTTGATGATTGCGCAGCTTACACAGTTGGCGACATCGTAAAGGCTGACACTTTTGAGGCAGGCATGAAGGTAGACGTAACAGGTACCAGCAAAGGTAAGGGTTACGCAGGCGTTATCAAGCGCTGGAACTTCAGCAGATTAAAGGAAACTCACGGTTCAGGTCCTGTAGCTCGTCACGGCGGCTCAATGGGTGCTTGTTCTTCTCCCTCCAGAGTATGGAAGGGCAAGAAAATGGCAGGTCACCTCGGTGCTGAGAAGGTTACAGTTAAGAACCTCAAAGTAGTTAAGGTTGATGTTGAGAACAACTTAGTAGCTATCAAGGGTGCTATTCCCGGCCCCAACGGCGGCACAGTTGTTATCAAGGACATCACTAAGGCTTGAGGAAGGAGGAATACAGAATGCCTAATGTAGCAGTATTAGATATGGCAGGTAAGAAGGTTGGTACAATCGACCTTTCTGACGCAATATTCGGAATCGAGCCCAACGCAGCAGTAATGCACCAGATGGTAGTTAACTACCTCGCAAGCCAGAGACAGGGCACACAGTCCGCACTCACAAGAGCTGAGGTTTCCGGCGGCGGCAAAAAGCCCTGGAGACAGAAGGGCACAGGTAGAGCCCGTCAGGGTTCAACAAGAGCTCCCCAGTGGACTCACGGCGGTATTGTATTTGCCCCCAAGCCCAGAAACTATCGTTTCTCTGTTAATAAAAAGGCTAAGAGATTGGCTCTTAAGTCAGCTCTTTCTTCTAAGGCAGCTGCCGAGGAAATCATCGTAATCGATTCCATTACAATGGACGAGTACAAGACAAAGACAATGGTTTCCATGCTTAAGGCAGTAGGTGCCGAGGGTAAGGCTCTCATAGTTCTTCCCGAGGTTAACAACTTCGTTATCGCATCTGCATCTAACATCGAGGGCGTTAAGACAGCTCAGGTTAATACTATTAATGTATATGACCTTCTCAATGCTGACAAGCTCATCATCGCTAAGGATGCTGTGGCAAAAATCGAGGAGGTGTACGCATGATAGCTCAGGATATCATCATCAGACCTATTATCACTGAAAAGAGCATGATTGGTGCAACTCAGAAGAAGTACACTTTCGAGGTTGCCAAAAATGCAGGAAAGATTGAGATTGCTCAGGCAGTTGAAAAGCTTTTCAAGGTAAAGGTAGCAAAGGTTAACACCCTGCACGTTCGCGGTCAGTATCGTAGACAGGGCAGAAGCGAGGGTTACACAAGAAGCTGGAAAAAGGCTGTTGTTACTCTCACTGCTGATAGTAAGAACATTGAATTTTTTGAAGGCATGATGTAAGCCTGCAAAACAAAATACAGGCAGAATGTATGGGGACGCCATTCCCCGCAAAGCCATCATGAGGAGAGTGAAACCAAATGGCTATTAAAGTATACAAGCCGACTACAAACGCAAGACGTAATAGCTCGGTTACAGATTATTCCATTCTTTCCAAGGTTGCACCCGAAAAGAGCTTGCTTGCTCCTCTTAAGAAGAACGCAGGTCGTAACAGCTACGGCAGAATCACAGTTCGTCACAGAGGCGGCGGTAACCGCAGAAAGTATCGTATCATCGATTTCAAGCGTCAGAAGTTTGACGTAGAGGGCGTAGTTAAGACATTAGAGTATGATCCTAACCGTTCCGCATTTATTGCACTTGTTGAGTACACAGGCGGTGAGAAAGCTTATATCATCGCTCCTGAAGGACTCAAGGTAGGCGACAAGGTTATGGCAGGTGAGAATGCCGACATCAAGCCCGGCAACGCACTTCCCCTTTCAGCTATTCCTACCGGTACATTTATCCACAATGTAGAGCTTTATCCCGGCCGCGGTGCACAGCTTGCACGTGCTGCAGGTAACATGGCACAGCTTATGGCTAAAGAAGACGGTATGGCTCTTTTAAGACTTCCTTCCGGCGAGCTCAGAAAGGTTCCTGCAAACTGCATGGCTACAATCGGTCAGGTAGGTAACACAGACCACGAGAACGTTAAAATCGGTAAGGCTGGTAGAAAGCGTAACATGGGTTGGAGACCTACAGTTCGTGGTTCTGTAATGAACCCCTGCGACCATCCCCACGGTGGTGGTGAAGGTAAGTCCCCCGTTGGTCGTCCCGGTCCTGTTACTCCTTGGGGCAAGCCTGCACTTGGCTACAAGACCAGAAAGACACACAATCGCTCCGATAAGTATATCGTAAAGCGTAGAAACAGTAAGTAAGGCAGAGGAAAGGAGCTTATATAATGAGTAGAAGTACTAAAAAGGGTCCTTTTGTTCAGCCCGTACTGCTCAAAAGGGTTCAGGAAATGAACGCTTCAGGCGAAAAGAGAATCCTCAAGACTTGGTCAAGAAGTTCAACAATTTTCCCTGATTTTGTAGGTCACACAT
>JAUNEH010000052.1:0-12977 GCA_030525665.1 Ruminococcus sp. | reverse complement strand
TTTGCCTTAAAAATATTCCGACTTCAGCACGTTTTCTTCGCCTTCTCAGTTTTAACCAATGGCTTGTCACCCCTTGCGGCAGGGGATAGAAGAAAATTTTAAGATGCCTTACGGCGACGGGCTCGTACAGGATTTGCACCTGTTTCCTTTTAAGACCTTAATATTGTATCATAATCGACAGAAAGCTTCAAGATTAAACAAAATATTTCTAAAAATCCGTTTATTGCACAAAGCTAAGCAAAGTTATAAAATATACAAGGTATTTAAAAAGGGGATAGAATAATATGAAAGCCATTAGCTTTAATAATATTTTTTCAAAAATAATAGAGTTTATAAAGAAAAATCCTGTGCTTACCATAGCTTTCTTTGCGGCACTTATTACTTGCTTCTTTGTGCCGGTTGATAAAGGGTATCTTGACTATTTCGATTACAAAACCCTTACCTGCCTTTTCTGTGTGTTGGCGGTGGTTTGTGCTCTTAAAAACATAGATTTCTTCTACGTGCTGGCACGCAAAATCGTCGAGCTTTTCAGAAATGCCCGACTTGCTGTTTTGGCACTTGTATACATAACCTTTTTGGGCTCTATGCTGATAGCTAACGATATGGCACTTTTGACGTTTCTGCCCTTAGGCTACTATGTGCTTCATACAACCCATAAGGAAAAGTACATGGCTTTTACATTTATTATGCAGAACATTGCCGCCAACTTGGGCGGAATGCTTACCCCGTTTGGCAATCCTCAGAATCTTTACCTTTACTCAAAGTTCGGTATCCCCACAGGGGAGTTTATGCTTATAATGCTTCCGCCGTTTCTGCTTTCAATAGCACTTATTACAGCTTGCTGTCTCTTTTTTGTAAAGGCAGAGCCCCTACGCCTTTCGAGCAAAAAGATTTACTTAAGTCCCCGAAGAACCGGTGTGTATTTAGCACTTTTTGCTTTGTCGATTATCATAGTGTTCAGAGTAATTCCATATTGGATAGGACTCATAATTATCCCCATAGCCATAGGAATTCTCGATTACAAGGCTCTTAAGGCGGTAGACTACGGATTGCTTTTTACTTTTGTGTTTTTCTTTATTTTCTCGGGTAATATGAGCCGTATCGAAGCCGTAAGGGAGCTTTTCTCGATTCTTCTTGAGAAAAACACCCTGCTTGTAAGCGTTACCTCTTGTCAGATAATCAGCAATGTGCCTTCGGCAATTCTTCTTTCTCAGTTTACCGAAAATTATGCCGATTTACTTGTGGGCGTAAATATCGGCGGCGTAGGAACTTTGATTTCGTCTCTGGCAAGCCTTATTACCTTTCGCGAGTATAACCGCCATAACAGCGGTAAAACTTTAAGGTATATCGGCGAGTTTTCGCTGTTTAACTTTGGTTTTCTCATAATTTTAACTTCATTTATGATGATTTTTAAGGATATGATAAAGTGGATATAAAAATTACAGACGTACGCTCCTTAAAGGGCGACAGTGCATTTCTTATAGACGACGGAAAAACCTCGGTGCTGTACGATTCGGGCTTTGGCTTTACAGGCTTTAGTGTGGCAGAGAATATAAAAAAAGAATTAAAGGGCAGAAGTCTTAACTTCATTTTTCTTACTCATTCTCACTACGACCACGCCTTAGGCTCGGCTTACATTTTAGAGCGATTTAAGGATGCTAAGGTTGTGGCAGGCGAATACGCCGAAAAGATTTTTGCAAAGCCTACGGCAAAGTCTCTTATGCGTGAGCTTGACCAAAAATTTGCCCATAAAAACGGAGTAGAGGTGTACGAGGATTTAGCTGACAATTTAAAGGTGCACATCAGTGTTAAAGACGGCGACAAAATAAATGCAGGCGACATGTGCTTTACTGCTCTTAATTTACCGGGGCACACAAAATGCTCGGTTGGCTACTATTTAGAAAGCGAAAAGCTTCTTTTAAGCACCGAGTCTTTAGGTGTTTATGTAGGCGAGGGTATGGTGGTGCCCTCTTATCTGGTAGGTTACCAAATGGTGCTTGACTCTATTAAAAAAGTCCAAAGCCTTGACGTCGAAAGAATTCTTGTTCCTCATTACGGTGTTATCGAAAAAGAAGAGGCAAAGCTTTATTTAAACAAAGCCTTTGACAGTGCAGTATCTACCGCTGAGGAAATTGCAGAAATCTTAAAGTCAGGCGGTAGTAAGACAGATGCCGTAAACCATTTTGCGGCGAAATATTACAAAGGCAAAGTAAAGGAAATTTACCCATATGACGCCATGATGCTTAATACCTCGATTACCGTTGACCTTATTGAAAGGGAGCTTGTCCATCCTGCTATATAAAAATAGTTGCGATTAAAAAGGCTGCAAAAAACCGACCCTGCAAATTCTGCAAGGTCGGTATTTTTATATCATACTTAATTATTAACCATTTCAATTAATTTGCCCAACACAGGCTCAAATTTAGCACCGTACCAGTGGTTTTCTTCCTCGGCGGTAGCTTTGATACACTCCAAAGCGTAGTCAGCGGCGATTTTTGCGGCATCATATGCACTTTTGCCTCTTACCAAAGCACCTACAAAGGCTGATGCGTAAATATCGCCTGTACCATGACAGGAGTTAGGCAAAAGCTCATGCTCATAGTAGCTTTGCTTGCCGTCTTCAAACACAACGACACCTGTAAATCCCTTTCGGTAAGAAATACCTGTGAAGATAATATTCTTACAGCCTAAATCGCAAAGCTTGCTGATAATTCCGTCAATATAAGCTTTATCGTATTCGGTCTTGTACTCGGTATCAGTCAGCAGACAAGCCTCGGTAATGTTGGGGATAATGTAGTCAGCCTCACTGCAAAGACCCTTCATAGCTTCAACAAAACATTGGTCAAAGCCGGGGTAAAGCTTGCCGCCGTCTGCCATAGCAGGGTCAACAATGGTTTTGGCACCTTCTTTAAGTGCACTTTTAAAAATATCCTTAACGTAGTCAATTTGCTTTGTGCTACCAAGGTAACCTGTGTAAATGGCGTCAAATTTTATGTTTTCGTTTGCCCAGTGTTCGTTTATAGCGGGCATATCCTCGGTAAGGTCTCTGAAGGTGTAGCCTTTAAAGCCTGCTGTGTGTGTAGATAGCACAGCCGAAGGCAAAACGCAGGTTTCAACGCCACAGGCAGAAATTACAGGCAAAGCCACAGTCAGCGAACATTGACCCACGCATGAAATATCTTGAATTGTCAGAATTTTTTTATATGACATAAATACCATCTCCTTTTCTTAACGGGTTCTATTTTACCACCTGTTGATAATACTTAAATAATCAAAATAGTAAAAAATAATATAACCAGATTACCGCGATTTTCTTTTGGCTCGCCTTACGCGGTTAATATGCCGTTCAAAATTACCGCTTTCGATAAGCTCGGTAATTACATATTGGTCAAGTACAGGCACAGTGCAGGAGTAAAAGCCAAGCTGTGCATCAAATATTTTCACAAGGCTTTCGGGCAGTACCATGTAGCCTACACGCATAGATGGAGCAATAGTCTCGGAAAAGGTATTAAGATAAATTACTCTGTCGTTTTTTGAAAGCGAAAATACAGTGTCCTCGTTTTTTTTCGAAACGGTCAGTTCGGAGGAGTAGTTGTCCTCAATAATGTAGCCCGCACGCTTTTGTGCCCATTTAAGGTATTCCTGCCGTTTGCTTACGTTTGCGGTAACTCCCGAGGGATAGCTGTTAAATGGGGTAATGTGCAAAACTGTCGCAGTGGTTTTCTCAAGCTCAGATGTCTTAATACCATTTCTGCCTAAGGTAAGCATATCTGTTTCAACGTTGTTTGCAGAGTAAACCTTAAGTATTTTTTCATATGACGGATTTTCCAAAGCAAAAACCCTTGATTTTCCGAGAAGCTGAACAATAAGACCGTAAAGGTACTCGGCACCTGCACCGACTACAATTTGCTGAGGCATAACCTTAATTCCGTTACTGCGGTAAAGGTACCTTGCAATTGCACTTCTCAGCTCTTCGAGCCCTTGATTTGGCGATTTCTTAAGAATTTCACTTTCTTTCTCGCTTAGCACCTTACGCACAGTTTTCTGAAGCAACGAAATGGGGAAGTCGCAGTCGATTTTCTGATGTGTTTTGTTGCTTTTATAACTTTCAAGCCGGGGTTCTGCGGTAGATAAAAAGTCGCTTTCTCTGTAAATTACGAAGTAACCGCTTCGCTCCTTGGCTTCAATATATCCCTCGTCACAAAGTATAGAGTAGGCGTGCTCTACAGTTATGACGCTTACTCCTGTTTCCTCGCAAAGAAGCCTTTTCGAGGGCAGCTTACTGCCATACTTTAGGGCACCGCTTACAATATCACTTTTAATCTGCTCGTAAATCTGCAGGTATGCAAACTTGCCATTGCTCTCGTTTATTCCGTACTTCATCTGGTAATACACAACCTTTAAATATCGTAAAAGTTATATTATCAAAATTATAGTTTTATTTTAAAGGCTTGTCAATGTTAGTCGGCATTAAAAGAAACAAACTGTAAATTCCGACATTATTTTACAAATTATCTATACAAATAAATTTTATTGTGATAAAATAGCCTTACAAATTTCAGGGGGTAATTTTATGAAAAAAGTATTGATGTCAGCAGTGGCTATTTTAATGTGTATGTGCCTTTTTACTGCCTGCGGTGGCGGTAAAACCCTTAACGACACACCTTTAACAGAGGCACTTGAAAGCATAAACGCCCAGCTTTTTAACGGCGGCGAAGGTATGAGGGCGGTTGATTCTCTCGATAAGTTAGAGCTATACTATTCTATAGACCCTGCCGACGTAGCCGAATTTGCCGCTGAGGTAGCAAAGAATTCAGCAACTGAAATCGACGAGGTTGTGATTGTAAAAGCTGTTGATGAAGAAGCTGCCAAGCGAGTAGCCGAAAAGCTTGAGCTCAGGCTCCAGTCTCAGAAAGACCTTTGTGCAAGCTACTCTGCCGAGCTTTTAGCCGTAGCCGACAAATGTTCTGTACGTACTCAGGGTGTGTTGGTTTCGCTGATTATTACCGAGCAGTACGAAGAAGCAGTTAAAATCTGCGACGATTTACTTTTTAGCTGATATTATTCAATCCGCCGTTGCTAAAAACGGCGGTTTTTTTATTGCAGTTTGTTATCGTTTTAATTCTTTAATCGTATTGATACAGAATCTTATTTGTGTTACAATGGTTAAAATTTTTCGAAGGGATTTTTTATTATGGATACACAGGAAATCAGAAGCCGATTCAGTAAAATGAACAATATGCAGCAAAAGGCTGTTTTTCATACCGAGGGTCCTCTGCTTATTTTGGCAGGTGCAGGCTCGGGCAAAACTACGGTACTTGTTAACCGAATTGCCTACATTTTGCAGTGCGGTCTTTGCAAGCCTTGGGAGATTTTAGCAATTACCTTTACAAACAAAGCCGCCACCGAGCTTAAGGAGCGTATATGCAAGTCTGTGCCAGAGGGCGGTGCCGACATATGGGCGGCTACTTTTCACTCAACCTGTGCACGAATTCTACGTCGATTTGGCGACAGAATAGGCTACGGCTCGCACTTTACTATTTACGATACCGACGACCAACGCCGCCTTATGAAGGATATTTTAAAAGAGCTTAACGTTGACGAAAAAATGCTTCCTCACCGTAAGGTTCTTGCCGCAATCTCCTCTGCAAAGGACGAAATGAAATCTCCCGAGCAAATGAAGGCAGAGTCATCTTTTGATGTTCGTCAGCAGACCATTGCCAAAGCCTACGGCATTTATCAAAAAAAGCTTAAAGATGCCAACGCAATGGACTTTGACGATATGCTTTTAAACACAGTTTTGCTTTTCGAACAGCACAAGGACGTTTTAGAGCTTTATCAGCACCAGTTTAAGTACATAATGGTTGACGAGTATCAGGACACAAACCGCGTTCAGTACCGCTTTGTCAGTCTTCTTGCAGGGGGCTCAGGCAATATCTGTGTAGTTGGTGACGACGACCAGAGTATTTATAAATTCCGCGGTGCCACTATCGAAAATATCCTTTCTTTTGAGGAAACTTTCAAGAATTCTTCGGTTATTCGCCTTGAACAAAACTACCGAAGCACAAAGAACATCCTCGCCGCCGCTAACGATGTTATTGAGAATAACAAGCAGCGTAAGGGTAAAACCTTGTGGACAGAAAATGAAGAGGGCGAAAAGATTACCCTGCACACAGCCTACGACGAAAGGGAAGAAGCCCGCTTTATCGCCGACACTATTCAGGATGAGGTAGCTAAGGGTGCCAATTACTCGGATTTTGCTGTGCTTTATCGAATGAACGCCCAGTCCAACGCAGTTGAGCAGGCGTTAGCCCGTGCAGGTGTGCCTCACCGCATTATCGGCGGTCACCGTTTCTACGACCGCGAAGAAATCAAGGATATGACTGCATATTTGCAGGTTATTAATAACCCCGACGACAGTCTGAGACTCAGCCGAATTATCAATAAGCCCAAGCGTGGTATCGGCGACACCACCGTCGGCAGAGCCTTGGATATCGGTGCAGGTATAGGCGAAAGCCTTTTTGAGGTAATAGGCCATGCCTCTGATTTTCCCGAGCTTTCACGTTCTGCATCAAAGCTTATGGCTTTTCACAGCCTTATTTCGGGTTTAATAGAAGCCGCCAACGACGAAGATACTTCTTTAGGAGAATTATACAATCTCATATTAGAGCATACAGACTACAAAAATTACCTTAAAACCGAAAAGGAAAACGCCGACGAACGCATTGAGAACATCGACGAATTGCTTTCTAATATCAACACCTTTGAAAGCGACTACGAGGACGAAGCTACCCTTTCTGCATTTTTAGAGGAAATCTCTCTGCAGACTGATATCGACAACTACGACTCTGAAGCTGACTGTGCCACTATGATGACGCTTCATTCTTCTAAGGGACTCGAATTTCCTACAGTTTTCCTTATCGGAATGGAAGAAGGCATTTTCCCCTCAATTGCGGCTTTGATGTCAGGCGAAGAGCTTGACGAGGAGCACCGCCTTGCCTACGTTGGCATTACAAGAGCCAAGAAAAAGCTTTATATGACCTGTACAAAAAGCCGTATGCTTTTTGGTTCGACCCAGCATAATAAGGTAAGCCGTTTTGCCGAGGAAATCAGCGAAAAGTATATTGAGCGTACAGGAGTTACAAAAGCCTTTGGTTCTGCAGATTCTGCCTTTAAGCAGAGTGTCGGTGCAGGAGCTAAGAGTGTGTACAATCCTTTTGCTCAGAAGAAGCCTGCAGGCAGTACAACTGCCGCCTTGGGTAATTCCTATAAGGTAGGCGACAAGGTTAAGCACAAGGTTTTCGGCATCGGCATGGTTATTACTGCCGAGCCTATGGGCAAGGACACTATGCTTGAAATTTCTTTTGATAGTGTAGGCACTAAAACCCTTATGGCAAATTTCAGTAAAATGGAAAAGTTATAATTCGCCTTCGGATAGGTACATGTTGAGAATAGCTTTCATCAACGGCGGGTAGGTTTATATTTAAATCTACCTGCTGTTATTTTACTTTCAACTATTGACAGATGCGTAAAATTGTTGTATTATTGCATTAGACAAAATGATTGGGGGTTTAATTATGAGAAGATTATCAATTGTTCTTTGTTTATTGGTTTTGATTGTTTTGTTTAGTGGTTGCAGAATATTTGAGGATGATATCATAACAATAAATGGGATTGAAAACTTCGATGTCAATGAAAGCGATGTTGAATTGAATCTTTTTATTTTACCTTCTGAGGATTTTATAGAACGTTTTGAAGCTGTTGATATAGATTATCACGCTATGAAACGTTACAATAATCAATTTGGTATGCTGTGTGATGAATTCTATGTTGTCTGTGCAACCTATGACGAAGCGATATATAATGAAGCGAAGGAGTATTGCTTATCTGAAATGATGCTATCCTCTGATATAATCATAGAGCATAGTGATTATGTGTTTGTTGAAAATAATGAGTTGGCGTTAGAACAACATGGTAATATAAGCGAATTTCCTGAAAGAATGAACATGTTTGTTTATAACGACATTAAATGCGAGTTGGTGTTTATGGGATTTTATGGTTTAGACTATCATTACGATGATAGAGATGAAGTTATTGCAAATTGGGGCTATTTTTTAAACGAACATTTTTCAGGTTTATATGATTTTTGCTGATAATTAAATATATATTAATATTATAGGGCAGATGTTTTTAATCATCTGCTCTTTTTTATCACAATTATTAAGTTTATCCATAGTATAGAGTAAAAACTATACGGAGGTAAGCTTATGGCAGATAATGAAAATATCTCGATGTGCGACAGCACAAATGTCCAGTCTGACTGCTCAAACGCTGTATGCATTGATGCAATGCGTGTTTATGACAGTTGCTCTGACAAAGACTGTATCAATGATTTGCGTGTTTATTTTACCGACGCCGTACAGGCTCAGGTAGACAATGCTGTAAATGTACGTCTAAAGGATGCAGAAGTTCTGACTGTTGTTACCAATTTAGAGCCTGTACCTTTTAACAAAGGCTTTTATTCGGTAGACATTACCTTTTTCTTCGACATAATTCTCGACCTTTACACATCCCCCGGAACCGCACCGACTCAGGTAGACGGTATGGCCGTCTTTAACAAAAAGGTTATTCTTTACGGCAGTGACGGCTCTGTTAAGGTGTTTACCACCGAGTACGGCTCAGACCCTGCCGAGGCACAAACCTTAAGTCTTCCCAGAGTGAATGTTCAGGTGGCAAAGCCCATTGCCCTTTCTGCAAGAATCGGTGCCTGTTACTCAGGCACATCTGTTCCTTGTTCGGTGCCTCAGTGTGTTTGTAACTGTGTGGGCGGAGTGCCTGTTGACAACGGCAATAAGTGTGTAACAGTTACTCTGGGCCTTTTCTCCATTGTTCAGATTGAGCGTAACGTGCAGATGCTTGTCCACGCTTACGATTTCTGTATTCCTAAGAAAGAGTGCACCAACTCCACCGATAACCCCTGCGAGGTATTTTCTCGCCTTGATTTCCCCAAAGACCAATTCTTCCCACCCAATATTTGTGACAATAAAAACAGCAGTTGTAACTGCGGCTGTAACTGATAGAAAAAGCAAAACGGCTCCCCTTAAAGGAGCCGTTTTTTGTAGGGGTGGTTATTATCGCCCGAATGTTTTGATAAAATTAACTTATGTGGGCGATTGATAATCGCCCCTGCGGTTTTTACTGTCCCACATCGTTTAAAATCTTAACCTCGGCTTCGCCGTAGGTGTCATTTAAGGCTTTTCGCATAATCTTTGCAATATCGGTATTGTCAATTAAACCCTCGCTGAAAAGCTCGCTTGCCCTTGCACCTGCCGCAAAAAGAGGCACGTTTGTGCTTGTGTGTTCGCCGCCTGAGGTAAAGCAGTCGTTGTTTACATTTTCGGGAGCTTTCACCTCGGGCACAATAACACCGCCTGTTTCGTGGTCAGCAGTAACTATAACAAGGGTACCGGGGTGGTCTTCCGCCCAAGATAAGGTGTAGTCGATGCACTTGTCAAAAACCTGCATTTCCTTCATGGTACCTTCCATATCAAGGTCAGCCTCTGTAATGTCAATGTATCTTTCCTCTACCATAAGGAAGAAGCCTTCTTCGCCTTCTAAAAGCTCTAAAGCTGATGCGGTCATATCAGTAAGAGATGGCAGTGAACCTGCGTACATACCATTCCAGTAAAAAGCACCGATTACAGGTGTATCAAAGCCGCCTTTGTAAAGCTCGTCAGCGGTTTTAATGTAGGTATATCCTGCGTTTTCAAAACGGTTAATCATCTTAGTGGTGTCGGTATATTCGCTTCCGCCACCGTAAAGCACGTCAACGTTTGCGTTTACCATCTGCTTTAAAATTACATTGTAAAGACCTCGGTAGTCAACATGTGCTACCATACCTGCAGGTGTGGCGTGGGGGATAATCTGAGTATCAATCAAGCCTGTCTTTAGTCCTCTTGCCTTTGCGAATTCTACGATGGTTTCCACGGCTTTACGGTTTTCGTCAACTCCTATGTACTGGTTGTGAGTTTTGACGCCGCAGCTTATGGCGGTAGAAGCCGCCGCCGAGTCTGTAGTTCCGTCTAAAGAGTCGGTAGTTACATAGCATTTGTTTGGCATTGCTCGCATTGCTAAATTGTCGCCCTTAACGATTTCTGCATTTTCAATAATGTTTTCGCCCATGCCGTCGCCAATCATCAGAATGATATTTTTGACTTCTGTGTTTTCTTCTAAGTTGTACTCTTTGTAAGGTACAAAAGAAAGCTCGTCTTTTTTTGCCTCGGTAACTTCTGCCTCGGTTGCAGGAGCAGTTATAATGTCTGTGGTGTTTGTATTGCCTTCGTTTTCACAGCCTGCAAATACAGCACAAATTGTCATAAGGCAAAGTAAAACGGTAATTGGTTTAATAAATTTACTTTTCATCTCAAAAACCCCTCGCAAATATTTTATTTCCACGGCAATAGCTTGTTGCCTTTGACAAGATACGCTGTCTTTGCAAGCTTTGCCATTGGTGTATCGCTTAAGCTGTCAGAGTAAAACTTTTCAACTGCGGCGTTACCTAATTCATTTTTAAATCGGACTACCTTTTCCTGCCCCCAGCAATTAAGGCTTAAAAATTCGCCTGTATTCTCATCAACTTCGGTACAGATAAGATTTTTTACTTTTAGCTCATTGCATACAGGCTCCAGCAAAAATCGCGGAGATGCAGATATTATAACGTCGTCTTCGTTTTTCTGCTTCAGGTAAAAATCTTTGATTTTACTTTTGTTTTTTTGCCAGAAATCCTCAATATCCTTGGGAAAGCTACAATATTTTACAATACTAAAGGCTTTTTCCTTAAAATCTTCTTTGCGTCCCTTTTTTAAGATAAAATACTTGACATACCCTGTTATAATAGAAGGTACACACCTGAGTGCCTTGGGATGGCGTAAAATACAGAATATAAGAAAATCCGTAGAGCTGTCGTTTTTGTAAATGGTTTTGTCAAAATCGTAGGCATTCATAATATTCTCCGTTAAAGTAATAATAACATAATACTACTAAATTCCAAGATATTCAAGAAAATTTACACCTTGTTAATTTATAAATTCAAAAATAATATTATTATAGATTATGAGAAAGGGGGAAGGCGTATGTTCGGCTTTGTTTATATAGACAAGCCCGAGCTTAAAATCAAAGACTACGAAGCCTACCGCGGTGTATATTGCAGTCTTTGCAAAGCCTTGGGTAAAAACTACTCTGTTTTTGCACGTTTTATTTTAAATTACGACTGTACCTTTCTTTCTCTTTTACTTATGGCAAGAAGCGAGCAGTGTTGCGGATTTAAAAAGGGCAGATGCCCCTTTAATATAGCCAAAAAGTGTAATTATACCGTAAATGCTGACGATGCCTTGAATAAAGGTGCGGCACTTACTGTTATTACCTCTTACTACAAGCTGCTTGACAGCATTGCCGACGGCTCGCCGTTAAAGAAGGTTGGATGTACTTTAGTAAGGCCAATCTTTGCCCTGTGGCACAAAAAGGCTAAGAAAAATTATCCTTCTTATGAAGATGCCGTAAAGGAAATGTACTACGCTCAGCTTAAATGCGAAAAGGACATAAACACCCACCTTGATATGGCGGCAGAACCAACGGCAAAAATGCTTGAAGCCGTGCTTTGCCTTGAAGCTAACAATGAAGCCGAGAAAAAGACTTTTGCACAGCTTGGCTACCATTTAGGCAGGTGGATTTACCTTATGGATGCCGCCGCTGATATTAAAGAAGATAGCAAAAGCGGTAACTTTAACCCTTTTTTGCTCAAGTTCGGCGATATTTCAAAGGTTGACCTTAAAGAGGCAGACAGGGTTATTTCGCAATCCTACTTTTTGCTTACAAAAGCCTACGAGCTTATTGACAAATACAGATTTCACGATATACTGGACAATATAATATACAGTGGCTTAGCTAAAAAACAAAGAGATATTCTTTATCCCGAAAGGAAAAGTTAAATGAGTAAAAATCCCTACACCGTCTTAGGCGTTTCGGAAAACGCCACAGATGCAGAGATTAAAAAAGCATACCGGGAGCTTGCAAAAAAATATCATCCCGATAATTATCAGGACAGCCCATTGGCAGACGTGGCATCGGAAAAAATGAAAGAAGTAAACGAAGCCTACGATGAAATCCAGAAATTAAGGCGAGAGGGCAGACGTTACAATGCCTATGGTAATACAAACGCCTACAACACCTACTCGGGTAATCAGTATGGTTATACCCACACAAATTATCCCGACGTAAGAAATTACATTCAAAGCGGCAGGCTTGACGACGCTCAGACTATTTTAAACGGTGTGCCTGTAAGTAAGCGTGATGCAGAGTGGTACTTCCTTTCAGGTATGATTGACTACCGCCACGGCTGGACAGACAGAGCCTACACCAATTTTAAGACAGCCTGCGATATGGAGCCTTCTAATAATGAGTTCAGACAGGCATTTAATATGTGTAACCGTCAGCGGCAGTATTCAAATACACAGTATCAGACTACCCATGGCGGCGGATGTTCTACCTGCGATATCTGCTCGGGACTCTTGTGTGCTGATTGCTGCTGCGAGTGTATGGGCGGCGACTGCATACGTTGCTGTTAAGGTGAAGCTATGAAATCCCGTAAGGTTGCTTTCGGCGGAGTTATAGCGGCACTTTCCTTGGTGCTTATGCTGATTACAGGTGTAATTCCTGTTGGCACCTATGCCTTGCCTGCCTTTGCAGGAATTGTGCTTACCGCAATTGTTATCGAGTTTGGCATTCCTTGGGCAATCGGAGTATATGTTGGTGTGTCGGTGCTTTCGTTTTTGCTTGTAAGCGACAAAGAAGCCGCACTTTACTATACCTTGATTTTAGGCATTTATCCTGTGCTTAAAAGCATTTTTGAGCGTATTAAAGTAAAGTGGCTCAGCTTTATGTTAAAGCTTGTGTATTTTAACGTAATGGCGGTTGCCGCC
>JAUNEH010000095.1:0-3495 GCA_030525665.1 Ruminococcus sp. | reverse complement strand
AAAAAGAAACTTGACAAATATGTGAAAATTTGATATAATGTGTTCACATTAAACGATATTTCCTATTTTTCATATACCTTCCAAATTTGAGGCAGAAACTTCGGTTTCTGCCTCAACCCTTTATATTAACTTTCGGCGGCGGTGATTATTTGAATTCTTTAGGTCTATACATACACGTTCCTTTTTGTGACGGCAAATGTAATTACTGTGATTTTTTTAGTTTCTTGGCAACCGGTGATGAGATAGACAGATACACAAATATTTTGATTTCTCAAATCAGTAATTGGTCGCAGAGATTGCATGAAAAATATGTGGACACAGTTTATTTTGGCGGCGGTACACCCTCTTTGCTTGGAACTCAAAGACTGCTTAAGATATTGAACCATATCTTTAATTCATTTAAAATCGCCCCAGATTGCGAAATTACTCTTGAGGCTAATCCGTCATCCGGAAACCTTTTAAATTTTTCTGAGCTTAAAAATACGGGCTTTAACAGGGTTTCGTTAGGCATGCAAACTGCGTTTGATGACGAGCTTAAGCTTCTTGGCAGACGACATAGCAAAGCTGATGTAGTAAACACCGTTGAAAATATCAAAAAAGGCGGTATAAACAATATTTCTTTGGATGTTATGCTTGGTATTCCACAGCAGACTGCCGAAAGTCTTATTAATACTCTTGAGTTTTGCATAGACCTTGATGTCAACCATATAAGCACTTACCTTCTTTCGATAGAACCAGATACTGTCTTTGGAAAAAACAAAGATAATTTCAGCTTTGCAGATGATGATACACAGGCAGAATTATACTCTATCACAAGCGAGCATCTGCGTGCTAAGGGTTTTGAGCACTACGAAATCTCTAATTTCTGCAAAGAAGGTAAGTTTAGCCGTCACAATATGAGGTATTGGCAATTAAAGGATTATTTAGGCTTAGGGCCTTCGGCACATTCACTTATTAATGGCAGACGTTTTTATTACCCCAAAAATATCAATGAATTTGAAAAAAACAATTATATAGACGACGGTAAAGGCGGTACAGCAGAAGAATACATAATGCTGATGATAAGAACAAACAAAGTTATTAATAATATAGAATACAAGAAACGTTTCGGAAAAATTCTATCAAAAAACTTTTTTGATAAAGCCAAAATTTATGAGTCTAACGGTTATATTAAAATCGACGGTAACAGTATCAGACTAACCGAGAAGGGTTATCTTCTTTCTAACACTATTATCGCCGATTTGATTTAATAGAAAAACTTTATAAATTTAATATTATAGAAATCGCAAGCGGTTATATCGTCGGTATCTACCTCGTTTATGAGAATGTAGTTGGAGCCAACCCCGAGGATATAACCGTCTTTTGTTACCATTCCTGATGTGCCTAAAAGAAAATCAATGCTTGCACGTCTGCCAATTTGCGTTCTAATTAAACCATTAAGATACTCTATTCCTGTGTTGGATTCGGCACCGACTCCGCCTGCAGGAGTTGTTGCTTTCGCACTTTGTATTACATCTTGGTTTATTGGTATCGTATCCAGTCGTTCGGGAGCAGGTTTAAGATTTGCAATACCACCGCCGCCTGTACCCTGAAGCATATTCCCGCCTAGAATTTGCGGTACATTAATAACACTTTGCGGCATTTGCTGTTGTGCTTGATTAAAGTCAGCAATCTCCTGCAAGCTTGGAATTCGGTCGGTTAAGGTATCTTGCAGTGTGCCGCCTGGTAGTGCTTGCGGTGTCGATATTGGTACTCCGTAAATCCGAGATAAATCATACTGGTTATACATATATTTCTCCTATGCTAAGTATTATTGTATGCGTTTGTCGGAGCATAAAAGCAGTGGTCCCCTACCCTGTTGTAAATAACACCCACATTTGACGGAAAATATCTTGGGCATGTACTGCTATAGGGGTTGAAAAAGAAAATCGAATTTCCCACACTTGCTTCTGTGTTGCCAGCTAAAGCCCAATCGGCAATTTCGTAATGCTCAGGGTCAGGAGTAATGTTATACACATTCTGAGAATTATATTCACCATCCACCACTTCCTTTAAGCAAGTAAACTGACAAGGTTGCGTAATAATAGCTCTTACATCACCGCCATTGCTTACCCTTGCGAATTCGCCTGAATTTATAACAGAACGGTTAATAATTACAGATGCAACAGCTCTCATTCCAGTGTCGCCTTCACCGCCTGCTTCGCACTTAATAAGTCTTGCTAACAGTTCTCGGGTATCTAATGCCAAATTATACACCTCCTAAACAATATACACTTTATCTTATGCTGAGTTTTTTAGGTTGTGATTGCTTTAATACTTGACAATTGGGGGTTATATCTGTAAAATAAATATGTTCATATGGAGATGTACCCAAGTGGCTGAAGGGTCCGCACTCGAAATGCGGTAGGTCGGTAACTCCGGCGCAAGAGTTCAAATCTCTTCATCTCCGCCAAAATTTATTACCACCTGCTTATAATAAAAGCAGGTGGTAATTTTTATTGTTCAAGATATCCGTATTCCTTTAACGCCTTTTCTGCCATTGCATCAGGCAAAGTAAACGAGAATATGTCTTTCTCGCTTTCTTTTATTTCGTTAGCTACGTTATTAAGATATTGTGTTACTTCGTTATAAAGCGAATTTTCTTCGAGAGT
This sequence comes from Ruminococcus sp., assembly GCA_030525665.1. Lineage (GTDB taxonomy): Bacteria > Bacillota > Clostridia > Oscillospirales > Acutalibacteraceae > Ruminococcoides. The sequence continues at coordinate 844 of JAUNEH010000095.1, read as the reverse complement.
TTTGCTTCTGCCTTTATTTTCAAGGGGCTTTACTAACTCAATTAACGATGGAATTGCCGAGCTTCCAAGTTCTTCCATAGCATCAATATCAACTGATGAAAGAGAACCTTCAAGGTATCTTCCTACGTTATACTTAGCTATAATTCCGTCTACATTAGGTAAAGCAACAAACGAGAACATAATAATAGTTACTACTAATGAAACAGCAACCGCCTTAAGTTTAACAACAAATTGCCTAACGCTTATAATTAAGAATATTAAAGCAATCAATAACATAAGCCAAGTAGCGTATACACGCTTGGGGGTAAGTCCGTAAGTATTAATATACATAGCCATTTTTGAAATAGCAGTGCTTATTAATATAAGTGTAGAAAGAGAAAATAATATAACAACAATTTTGTTAAGCACTTGACCAAGCTTATTGTCGGCTTTTATAAATAAAATTACAGCCAATATCAAGATAAGATTAATTACCGATACAGTACAAAGCTGAAAAAAGCCTTCTCTGGCATAATCCGCGTAGCTGAAATCATCAGGTAAAACTCCGGTAAAACCTGATACATAGTATTTCCACTGAGATATAAAGAAAACAACATATAAGAACAAAACAGGAGCAGTTGCCGCGATAATTGTAGCCACAGGAGCGATTCTCATACTGTTAATAACTTTTCTACAGCTATCTTCATTGAGTACATTTTTACATTTTTTATCTACAGACGATATAAAAAGACCGTAAATATAAAGTCCGATTGGCACAACCAAAACAAGACTTCCTATATGCGACCAGAATACATCAAGATTAAAATCAAAAATATTATTGATTAATTTGATAAAATTGTTGTCA
>JAUNEH010000051.1:0-13654 GCA_030525665.1 Ruminococcus sp. | reverse complement strand
AATGAGAAAATTGACGTAATAATAAGGGCGACTGCCATTGCTTTAAGTAGCTTTTTCATTTTTAAAAACCTGCCTCAATCAGTATTTGTCCTGATTATAGGCAGGTTTTGGTAAATTTATTCAGCAAATAGCCGCACCTGCAGAGGTTGGCACGGTAAGGTAGACATCAGTATAGGTACCTTTCAGCTTGTCTACGCATTTTAAAGCTTTACGTTCGCTACGGAAAATTCCGAACACAGCAGAGCCGGAGCCACTCATGGCGGCTCCTAAAGCCTTGGATTTGTACATAATAGCTTTAACCTCATTAATATCGGTTAATTCCAATACCTCTTCAAAATCGTTGTGAAGAGTAGAACAGATACCAGACAAATCGCCGCTGTATAGCATCTGCTTGCAGTAGTCGGTGTGTTTAATCTTCATACCCTTGCGATTATCCGCTAAGGCGTAGGCTTCTTTGGTAGAAACCGACACCTGAGGCTTTACAATTACTATAAAGCACTTGGGCATAGAACGAACCTTATAAAGAGATGTGCCTGTACCAAGTGCAAGCTTTGTACCGCCAACGATGCAGAAAGGAATATCGGCACCTACCCTGCCGCCAATTTCACAAAGCTCCTTGTCAGAAAGATGTGCATCAAAGGCAACATTTAAAAGTCTGAGGGTAGCCGCACCGTCGGCACTACCTCCTGCAAGACCTGCCTCGCAGGGAATTACCTTATCGATATGAACTTTGACACCTGTGTTTTTAATACCTGTGGCTTTAAAGAAAGCATTTGCAGCCTTATAAACAATATTAGACTCATTACATGGGATTTTAGGGTCAGAGCAGGTTATGGTAATATCCTCGGTATCGGTTAAAGTAAGCTCAACAGTATCAGCAAGAGACACCGACTGCATAAGCATGGCAACATCGTGGTAGCCATCAGGTCTTTTGCCTAAAATATCTAAGGTTAAATTAATTTTTGCAGGTGCTGTAGCTTTATAGGTCATATTAAAGCTCCTCTATAAATTCTTTGATTCTCTTAAGTGCTTCCTTAAGATGATTAATCGAGTAAGAATACGAGACACGCACGTAACCTTCGCCGCAATCACCAAAAGCATCGCCGGGAACAACCGCAACGCCCTTTGAATTCAAAAGTCGGGTGCAAAATTCCTCTGAGGAAAGACCTGTGGATTTAATACATGGGAAACAGTAAAAAGCACCCTTTGGCTCGAAACAGGTAAGCCCCATTTCATTGAATTTGCCTACCACAAGCCTGCGACGCATTTCGTAGTCACTACGCATTTCTTCAATGTCGCTGTCACCATTTTTCAAGGCTTCGATAGCCGCCCATTGGGCAGTTGTGGGAGCAGACATAATGCAATACTGGTGAAGCTTTGTCATCTGCTCTAATACAGGTGCAGGGCCGGCAGCGTACCCGAGACGCCAGCCTGTCATGGCATAAGCCTTAGAAAAGCCGTTGATAACCACAGTACGCTCTGCCATTCCCTCAAGGGAAGCTATGGAAATGTGAGACTTACCATAAGTAAGCTCGCTGTAAATTTCATCAGAAATTACAAAAAGGTTATGCTTTTTTACAACCTCAGCAACAGCCTGTAAATCCTCTTTCTCCATAATAGCACCTGTGGGGTTATTTGGATAGGAAAGAATAAGAACTTTAGATTTAGAGGTAATTGAGGCTTCAAGTTCTTCGGGTTTAAGTCTGAAGCTGTTTTCTGCCTTGGTGTTAATCACAACAGCCTTTGCACCTGTCATAGCTGTAAGAGGCTCGTAACAAACGAAAGAAGGCTGGTGAATAAGAATCTCATCCTCAGGATTTGCAAGACAACGGATTGCAACGTCAAGTGCCTCACTACCGCCGACTGTTACCAAAATTTCGGTGTCGGGGTTATATGTAAGGTTATATTTTCTTGATAAAAAAGCCGCAATTTCGTTTCGAAGTGTTTTGTAGCCGCGGTTAGGCGTGTACCATGTTTTGCCTGATTTTAAGGACTCTATACCTGCCTGACGAACATGCCATGGAGTTCTGAAATCCGGCTCGCCTACAGACAGAGAAATAACGTCCTCCATCTCGTTGACAATATCAAAAAACTTCCTTATTCCCGAAGGCTTTACAGAAGAAATTGTATTGTTCAGAAACTTTGTGTAATCCATCAATAATTCATACACCTTTCGTCGCTGTTGTCCTCGTCCTCTAAAACAACGCCGTCATCCTTGTAGCGTTTAAGAATGAAATGGGTTGCTGTGGATAAAATTCCGTCCAGAGCTGAAAGCTTACGTGAAACGAAAGCTGAAACCTCCTGAATTGTTTCGCCTTTAACAATAATAGAAAGGTCGTAGGCGCCCGCCATAAGGTAAACAGACTCAACCTCGTCAAAAGCCATAATTCGTTTTGCTATTTCGTCAAAGCCGCTTTTTTTCTGAGGAGTTACTTTAAGCTCGATATAAGCTGTAACGCCAGCGTCCTGCACCTTTTCATAGTTAACAAGGGCACGATATCCTTTAATAATACCATCGTCCTCGTACTTTTTTATACGGGCACGCACATAATCCTCGGGTTCGCCAAGCATAAGAGAAAGCTCAGAAACAGAGTATTCGCTGTTGCGTGATAAAAGCTTAATAAGTTTATCCATAGTATTGCCTCCAATAAAAATCATTATGCTCTGCAAACGTATGCAGAGTCTGAAAAGCTGATAAGGTCGGCACAAATCGAAATTGCCAGCAAGCTGAAAACCTGTGCCTCGTCTATTACCTCCAGAACGTATCTGCCGCTTTTGCCTGCTTCAGGCTTGTGAAAAGCAAGTGCTTTGGCAGAAACGTCCGTAATTTCGAAGCTTCTTGTAATAAGATTACCTCTAAAAAACAGTTTTGTTCCAAGAATTTTTAAGCAAAGCTCGTCAGGCTTAAGCCTGACGGTCAGTGCAAAGGCACCTTCCGGGGTAATTATATTATAGCCTATGGTGCTGCCGATTTCAGGTGTAGCGGAAATTTTAAGCACACACTTACCCTCAGGAGTAAAGGCTTTTATTTTCTTTACCGCAGTATTATCTTTGCCTTTAATACTGTAAAGTAAATTTTCGTTTTCGTCGTACACAACAAAACGAGAATACACGTCGCTTGTGTCACGTGAAATAAGAAGCTTCATTCAATCACCGTTATCTCAGAATATTTTCTTAGGAATCTTGCGGTCAAAGATTTCCACCGTTCCTCTGATATTATATCCCAAATCTGTAGCATAACACGACATATAGCCGAGAATTGCCCAGAAGCTTGTTACGATAAATGAAAAATCAAAAAGAATTGTGCGTTCAATAAACGCATAAACCAGATACGCCGCAAAAAAAGCAATCAGACAAGGGTATACCGAGTAGGTCATAATGCGGCGTTGAACAAACCATACAGGCATGGTCATTTTGAAAAATCGGTACATAAAAACACCAAAAAGGCCAAAGCCCAAAACGCCCGAAACAACTAAAACTCCTATGTAGCCGTTGTGCATATCGGCAATAAATACATTAGTAAGATAGTCATCCTCGAAATAGCTTCGCTGACCGATTGCTTCAACAATATGATTGTATAGGTCACCCTTGCCCGCACCGAAAATCGGGTTAGTAATAAGTGCCTTAAAGCCTGCATACCATAAATCAATTCGGCTGCTGAGTCCTGTATCGGTAACAATGTTAAAGAAAGAACCTTTTGTAAGAGCATTTATATCCGACTTAGAAAGCTCACCCTCAGAACTTGAAAGTACCGCAACAACGATTTTAAAAGCGGCTCTTAACGCCATAAGCAAACAGACAAGTAAAAAGCCTACAACAACAAGTGCTACTATTCGGGTAAGAATCTTACGTGGAGTAAGCTTTTCGGACAAAGCAAGAAGCCTGAAAAGAACCATAAACGCAACGTATACGCCTAAAAGCAGGAGACTTCCGTTAGAATTAGAAAGTACAAGTGCTATTAAATTAAGAAGAATACAAGCAGTTATCCATATGCGGCTTATACGCTTCTGACGAGCTTGTGCAAGAAAGTCCGGCTTTGTCATAAAATGACAAAAGATTATTGCAAGTGCAGAAACATAACCCTGATAGTTGGGATTAAAAAATACACCTGTAAATGTTTTGCCGCTGAAGACTAAGTCAACACCGAAAAGAAGAAGTGTTAGTCCGATAAAGGCAGTTACCGTTGCCGCATAAATAAAAAATCGGCTGAAAAGATACATTTCCCAACGATACATAGTGCCACGATGAACATGCATTCCATAAAAAAGAACAAAGCAAATAAAGCTATGTAATATAAGTATAAAATTGTAACCTACGGCTAAAAAATCACCACTTAGATTAAACAGAAAGGTAAAAGTAAAGGAAACTAAAAAAGCACCCAACCAAAAGCCGTAGTAAATTTTCAAGTATGCTTTGTTGACAACAAGCGATCTTACGGCAATTACTACACCCCACAAAGAGGTTATGCCGATAAGTACAATAGAGGGTGTGCTGAGGTAGCTTATCATATAAAGAAAGAATGAAGTTAAATAACACACTCTGAAAAGCGATTCATCAAACAAAGCAACAGTAAGTTTGTTTGCCTTCATATTATTCGCCTCGTGAGGAAAACACCTCTGCAACAGTTTTGAAAATCAGCTTTATATCACCCATAAATGAAAACTTCTTGATGTATTCGAGGTTATATTTCATTTTTTCGGGAAGAATTGTTTTTATGTATGCCATGTCAACATCCGAAGCATTGGCTAAAAGCTCAGCCTCGTCTTTGTACTTAATACTTGCAAGAGAAGTTACACCGGCAGGCAAAAGCAAGGTAGCAAGCATTTCGTCAGTATATTTATCGGTAAATTTAGGTACCTCGGGACGAGTGCCTACGATAGTCATTTTTCCTGAGAGCACGTGAAAAATCTGAGGTAGCTCGTCAAGTCTGAATTTTCGGATAAATTTACCGATGTTGGTGATTCGTGAGTCCTCACCAACAGTCAGAAGCTCGCCCTTAGAGTCAGCGTCGGTACGCATACTTCTGAATTTGAAAATTTTGAAGCGTCTGCCAAAGGTGGTTACACGAACCTGCTTGTAAATAACAGGACCTTTTGACGTGCACTTGATTAACACAGCAATAACTGCCATCGGTAAAGAAAGCAAAATTATAAGAAAAACTGCAACTGTAACGTCAAAAATCCTTTTAACAATAAGTCCTGCTGTTTTTTCTTTAAGTATATCGTAATAAAGCTTAACCGCTTCGCACTGTAGCTCTTTGGGAAGCTTTTCGTAGTCGGGCATCTTCATAACCTGACCTCCAAAACAAATTTGCAGATATATTCTATAGTATTATACTACTAATACTTTATATTTTCAACTATTTAAAAGAAGAATAAATAATTAAGTAAAGTGTGACAAGTTTTTCCTTTCTTTTGCTTGACTAAAGTTACATATACGGGTAAAATTATATAAGACTAATTTAGGAGCGAATCACAATGAACAACGATTATTCACCTGACCTTATTACTCTTGTTGACGACGAGGGTACCGAGCATAACTTTGAAATTTTAGACACCCTTGAATACGAGGACACCCTTTACTACGCCCTCTACCCTGTTTTTGACGACCCGAATGATGCACTTACCGACAGCGGTGAGTATTACATTATGGAAGTAATGGAAGAAGACGGCGAGCAGGAATTAGCCGAGGTTGAAGACGACGAGCTTGCTGACAAGCTGGCAGAAATCTTTGAAGAAAGATTTAACGATATCTTTGCAGACGACGAAGAGTAATCGCTTTAGAACCTTTCCTGCCTGATACGCATATGGTGCAAAAATAACCCTACAACCTTTAAATCGGGAGCTTTTCTCCGACGGCGGTGTGCAGACCTCCCTGCTTTTTGCAGGAAGAAGGGAGCCTAAAGCTTTCGGGCGGCACCCACCTGCTGACTTCGTAGGCAGGTTATATTGTGCACCTTACGGTCAGGCGGGTCTTTTTACATATTAGCATTAGAATTGGAGATTTACTTATGAAGGTATCTGTACTCGGATGCGGCCGCTGGGGCAGCTGTATTGCTTGGTATTTAGATAAAATCGGTCACGACGTGCTTTCGGGCGGACTCGCTGATGCACCTGAATTTATTCAGCTTAAAAGCACTATGCGTAACGACTACCTTGAATACCCTGACAGTATTGAAGTAAGCAGTGACCTTAAATATTCTGTTGAGCGTGCTGAGGTTATTGTAATCTCGATTTCGGCACAGCATTTGAGAGAATACATGGCTGACATTTCAAAATACGACCTTAAAGGCAAAACCATTGTTCTTTGTATGAAAGGCATTGAGGTTTCTACAGGAAAAAGACTTAGCGAAGTTGTTAATGAATTTATTGATGCAAACGAAACAAACGTTGCCGTTTGGGTAGGTCCCGGTCATCCTCAGGACTACGTCAAGGGTGTACCTAACTGTATGGTGATCGACAGTGACAAGGACTTCGTTAAAGAAATGCTTGTTAACGAATTTTCGAGCTCGCTAATCAGAATGTACATCGGTACAGACCTTATCGGCAGTGAAATCGGTGCCGCGGCTAAAAATGTTATCGGCATTGTTGCAGGCCTTTTAGATGGTTTAGGATACCAGTCTTTAAAAGGCGCTTTGATGGCGAGAGGTGCCCATGAAATTTCAAGGCTTATCGGCAAAATGGGCGGAAATCCCCTATCGGCTTACGGTCTTTGCCATTTAGGTGACTACGAGGCAACTTTGTTCTCTAAATGGAGCCACAACAGAATGTATGGCGAAGCTTACGTTAAGGGTAATAAATTCGAAAAGCTTGCCGAGGGCGTTATGACAACTAAGGCGTTAGTTAAGCTTTCACAGGAAAACGACGTTGATATGCCCATTGTAAAGGCTTGCTACAGCGTTCTTTTTGAAAACAAAATGGTCGAGGATGCTATTGATGAGCTTTTCGACCGTAAGGTTAAGAAAGAATTTAAAATTAAATAATCAATATAAAAAATCAAGCCTTCCGATTATTTCGGAAGGCTTTTCTCTTATTAAATATCTGCAAGTGTTGCGGCGATAACCGCTTTGATTGTATGCATACGGTTTTCAGCCTCTTTGAAGACAATAGACTTTTCGCTTTCGAAAACAGAGTCGGTAACCTCCAAGGCGTCAAGTCCGAATTTTTCGCCTACTTCTTTGCCTACTGTGGTTTCAAGGTTATGGAATGCAGGCAAGCAATGCATAAACACTGTAGTTTCCTTAGCGTTTGACATAAGTGTGTCGTTTACCTGATAAGGCAGAAGCTCGTCGATACGCTCTTTCCATACGTCTGTGGGCTCGCCCATAGATACCCATACGTCGGTATAAATAACATCGGCATTTTCTGCTGCCTTTTTAGGGTCAGTTTCAAAATTAAGCGTAGCACCTGTTTCCTTGGCGATAGCCTCGCACTCTGCAACAAGAGCTTTATCGGGGAAGTATTTTTCGGGTGCACAGGCAGTAAAGTTAAGGCCCATTTTTGCACAGCCTACCATAAGGGAGTTGCCCATATTAAAGCGGCTATCACCCATATATACAAAGTTTATACCCTTAAGATAACCAAACTGTTCTTTGATAGTTAAGAAATCAGCAAGAATCTGAGTAGGATGAAACTCGTCGGTTAAGCCGTTGTATACAGGAACTCCCGAGTATTTTGAGAGAGATTCTACGGTTTCCTGCGAAAAGCCGCGGTACTCAATAGCATCATAAATGCCGCCTAAAACCCTTGCTGTGTCGGCGATGGACTCTTTCTTACCCATCTGAGAGCCTGTAGGGTCAAGATAAGTAACATTCATACCTAAATCGTAAGCCGCAACCTCGAAGCTGCAACGTGTACGAGTGCTGGTTTTTTCAAAAATCAGGGCAATATTTTTGCCCTCGCAAAGTCTATGTTTTGTGCCTGCTTTTTTCTCGGCTTTAAGCTTTGCAGACAAATCTATAAGATATTCTATTTCATCAGGAGTAAAGTCAAGTAGCTTTAAAAAGCTTTTACCCTTAAGATTCATATATTACACACCTTTCGATATATAGAATTTTAATATTTCAATTGCCTTTTTCAGGTCATCCATAGGAATATTGAGAGCAGGCAGAAGTCTGACTTTGTTCTTAGCTTTAATAACAAGAACACCTTCGCTCATACAATCTGCTATAATTTCGCCTGCGTCACGCTCAGTTTCGATACCAAGCATAAGACCCATACCAGATATGCTCTTAACGCCTTTTGCGTCTTTAAGTTCATTAATAATATAGTCTGATTTTACACGAACATCTGAGAGAAGTTTGTCGTCTATTCGCTCTAAAATATTAAGTGCACCTGCACAGGCTACAGGGTTGCCGCCAAAGGTAGAACCATGGTCGCCAGACTTCATAGCTTCTTCTACTTTTTTACTGAAAACTGTAGCACCAATGGGCAAACCGCCACCAAGACCCTTGGCAGTAGTAAAAATATCGGGAGTAAAGCCGTAGTTCATAAATGAGTAAAGCTCACCGGTTCTTCCGTTACCAGTCTGGACTTCGTCGCAAATTACAAGGAAACCATATTCTTTGGAAAGCTCCAAAATTTTATCTATAAATTTCTTTTCAAGAGGAAGCACGCCACCCTCACCCTGAACGCACTCGAACATTACCGCAAAGGGTTTAAGCTCTTTTACGTTCTTTTCCAAAGCTTCAACGTCATTGGCGGGGGTATGTGCAAAACCCTCTACTAAAGGCTTAAAATCCTTGTGGAAAACATCCTGGCCTGTGGCGGAAATTGTAGCAATTGTTCTGCCGTGGAAAGAATTTACCAGAGTAAGCATAACAGGATTAAGCCGGGGCAAATTCTCTGCGGCATATTTTCTTGCGGCTTTGATAGCACACTCATTAGCCTCGGCACCACTGTTTGAGAAAAACACCTTGCTCATATTTGTTTTTTCACAAAGAGCTTTTGCAAGGTTTGCACAGGGAACGCTATAATATAAATTCGAGGTATGCTGCAACGTATTAAGCTGAGAAGTTACAGCGTTCGCCCATTCTTCGTCGGCAATGCCGAAAATATTAACAGCAATACCTGAGCCTAAGTCAATATATTCCTTACCCTCTTCATCGTAAACCTTAGAGCCTTTGCCCTTTGTAAGAGTAAGAGGAAACCGTGAGTATGTTCCCATTATATACTCACGGTCTAAAGCTTTAACATTCATAGTCATAATTAAAATCCTCCGCTACCATTGTGCCGGCGCCCTCGTCGGTAAGAGTTTCGATAAGAAGAGCGTGCTCTACCCTACCATCCATAATAATAACTCTGTTGACGCCCATGTCGATTGCTTCTAAACAGCATTGCACCTTAGGAATCATACCGTCGGAGATTGTGCCGTCCTCAATAAGCTTGCGGATACCTACTGTGTCGATATGAGAGATAAGAGACGAGGGGTCGTTTTTATCTTTTAAGATACCTGCAATATCTGTCATGGTAATAAGTCGCTCAGCATTAAGCTTGCCTGCAATAAATGCAGCAGCTGTGTCGGCATTTATATTATAAACATTTCCCTGATTGTCGCAACCAACTGTTGAAACAACAGGAATGTAGCCTTTTTCCAATAAGTCGTTGATAGGTTCAACGTTAACATCGGTGATTTTGCCTACAAAGCCAAGTCTTTCATCCTTCATCTCAGCTTTAATCATCTGTCCGTCAATACCGGAAATACCCATAGCCTTGCCGCCTTTTGTTTCTAAAAGGTTAACGAGGCTTTTGTTGATTTTACCCGCAAGCACCATCTGTACAATTTCGGCAGTTTCCTTGTCGGTTACTCTGAGTCCATCTACCCACTGAGTTTCCTTACCAACTGCCTTTAAGGTATCGGTAATTTCGGGGCCGCCACCATGAACAAGCACAACCTTGATACCGATAAGCCAAAGAAGAACCAAATCCTGCATTACCTGCTGCTTAAGCTCTTCGCTGACCATAGCGTTACCGCCGTATTTAATAACGATTATCTTACCGTTATACATTCTTATGTAGGGTAATGACTGGGTTAAAACCTCAGCTCTGAGAGCATTTGAAATTTCCATAGACATTATAATCACCTTTAAAATAATAAGTCAATTATGTTCTGTAGTCACCGTTAATTTTTACGTAATCATAGGTTAAATCGCAACCCCAAGCAGTAGAATTAAAATCACCGTTGTTGAGGTTTATAAGGATATCTATTTCATCCTCAAGAAGGACTTCCTTAGCGATTTCTTCGGAGAAAGGAATACCTGCACCGTTTTTACAAACGTCAACCTGACCCTTGGCGGACTTAAAGCTTACGTCCACCTTAGTTACGTCAACGTCGGTTGTGCCGTAGCCGATAGCACAAAGAACACGACCCCAGTTAGCATCAGCACCAAACATTGCAGCTTTAAGAAGCGAAGAACAAATTACAGCCTTTGCGGCACTTTTTGCAGTAGAAAGTGACTGAGCACCCTCTACCCTACACTCTAAAAGCTTTGTGGCACCTTCACCGTCCGCGGCAATTGAGCGACACAAGTGAACTGTAACGGTATTTAGAGCTTTCATAAATGTATTGAAGGCTTCACCCTCAGCGGTAATCTCGGAATTTCCTGCCATACCATTAGCAAGAACAGTTACCATATCGTTAGTGGATGTGTCACCGTCAACGCTAATCATATTAAAGGTCTCGGTAATATCACTTGAAAGTGCCTTTTGAAGCATTTCGGCAGAAATAGCACAGTCAGTAGTAATAAACACAAGCATCGTAGCCATATTGGGGTGAATCATACCGCTGCCTTTAGCAATACCGCCGATTTTACACTCTACGCCGTCAACTTCAAAGCTTACGGCAATAGACTTAACCTTAGTGTCGGTAGTCATAATAGCCTCGGCGGCGGCAAGGTTGCCCTCGACAGAAACACTATCGAAAAGTTCAGCCATACCGTTTTTGATAGGCTCGATAGAAAGAGGCTCGCCGATAACACCTGTAGAAGCTACTACAACATCCTTGGCATCTATACCTGTTGCCTCAGAAACGAGATTACACATTTCGGTAGCTATCTCGATACCGTTAGCATTGCAAGTGTTGGCGTTACCGGAGTTGCAGATAACAGCCTGTGCAAAGCCGTCGGAGATATTTGATTTAGTAACAGTTAAGGGAGCTCCCTTAACAAGATTTGTTGTATATGTTGCAGCGGCAGTTGCCTTTTGCTCGGAAATAATGAGAGCAAGGTCACGTTTAGTGCGATTTTTACGTATACCGCAATGGATACCGCCTGCTTTAAAGCCCTTAGCGGCACATACGCCGCCATCGATAATTTTCATATATTACACTTCCTTAATTTCAAGACCATAGGTAGGCTCTAAACCAAGAGCAATATTCATGCACTCGATAGCCGCACCAGAGGCACCCTTGCCTAAGTTATCGTAAAGAGCAACAAGAAGAATTCTTTCATCATTGCCACATACAGTAACAGCCATATTATCTGCACCTGTTAAAAGGTTTGATGCAATAAAGCCACCATTGTCAAGTGTCTCTACAAACTTAACCATAGATGATGTGTAGAGCTCTTTATAAATTTTCTTAATGTCGTCTACGGTTGTTCCCTCTTTAAACTGAGAAATATTAAGGGGAACCGTTACCTGCATACCTGAATAGAAATCAGCAACCACAGGTGAAAACACAGGAGTAACTTCAAGGCCTGTATACTTAACCATTTCGGGTAAGTGCTTGTGGCACTGAGCTATACCATACTGACGCGGACTCGAAAGAGCCTCTGCCCTATCTTCGCTTTCATAATCAGCAATCATCTGCTTGCCGCCGCCTGAGTAACCGGTTACAGAAAAAGCAGACAACATAGTATCCTTACTGAGTAATCCTGCTTTAACAAGAGGATAAAGGAGCACAATAAAGCCCGAGGCGTGACAACCTGGAACAGCAATACGCTTTGAAGTTTTAAGGTTTTCGAAAAACTCCTCGGAAAGCTCAGCGAAGCCATAAGCAAACTCGGGATTTGTACGGTGAGCTGTAGATGTGTCAATAATAACTGTGTTGGGATTTTCTACTAAAGACACAGACTCCTTAGCCGCCGCGTCAGGCAGACAAAGGAAAGCTATATCGGCACTATTGATAGCTTTTTTACGGGCATCCGGGTCTTTTCTAATTTCGTCAGGTAAGGTGATAAGCTCAATATCCTTACGGATACTGAGCCTCTCATGAATACGAAGTCCGGTTGTACCGGCACTTCCGTCTATAAATACTTTAGTCATTTGCTAAAAACTCCGTAACATACGTAATTTGAGCCTCAACAGACTCTACCGAAGTACCGCCCTTGGAAATTCGCTTTTTAACGCAGGTTTCAAGGGATATTTCCTCATAAACGTCCTCTTCGAAAAGGTCGCTAAGTTCTTTGTAGTTTTCGAAAGGAAGCTTTTCGAGGACTGTATTTTTTTCGATACAATAGGCTACTGTCTGACCTACAAGCTTGTAGGCACTTCTAAAGGGCATACCTTTTTTAACAAGATAGTCTGCCAAATCGGTAGCATTTATAAAGCCTTTGGAGGCGGCGTTTATCATATTGTCGCGAAGAACTGTCATGGTAGAAATCATAGGTGCGGCAACGTTAAGGCACATTTTTACGGTTTCGAGTGCATCAAAGATACACTCTTTGTCCTCCTGCATATCTTTGTTGTATGCAAGGGGTAAGCCTTTCATTACGGTAAGCAGGGTCATTAAGTCACCATAGACACGACCTGTTTTGCCACGGATTAGCTCTGCCATATCGGGGTTCTTCTTCTGAGGCATAATAGATGAGCCTGTTGAATAAGCATCAGAAAGCTCTATAAACTTAAACTCCCAGCTTGACCAAAGCACAACCTCCTCAGAAAGACGTGAAAGGTGCATCATCATGGTTGCATAAGCTGAAAGAAGCTCTAACGCAAAATCTCTGTCGGATACGCCGTCGAGAGAGTTAAGGGTTACTGAGTCAAAACCTAAGAGATTTGCCTCGAAATCCCTGTCGGTATTGTATGTAGTGCCTGCTAAAGCACAGCAACCTATAGGCGACTGATTCATACGCTTTAAGGCATCTTTAATTCTACCTACGTCACGAATGAACATCATAGCATAAGCCATAAGATGATGTCCAAAGGTTATAGGCTGTGCACGCTGAAGATGTGTGTAGCCGGGCATAATAGCATCCTTATTTTCTTCGGCTTTAGCTTTTAAAGCTTCGATAAGGTTTTTAACTAAAGCTATTACTTCGTTGTTTTCGTCTCTTAGGTAAAGACGTAAATCAAGAGCTACCTGGTCATTACGGCTTCTTGCTGTGTGAAGTCGCTTGCCGCACTCGCCTATTCTTTTAGTGAGCTCGGATTCGATAAACATATGGATATCTTCGGCGTTCATATCAAACTGAAGTTTTCCGCTTTCGATATCATCAAGGATTGAACCAAGACCTTCAATGATGGTTTCGGCATCCTCTTTTGATATGATACCCTTTGAGGCAAGCATTGTAGCGTGAGCTACAGAGCCCTGTATATCCTGCTTGTACATTTTACTGTCAAAGCTGATGGAAGAGTTGAAGTCGTCTGCTGTTTTATCCAAGGCAGTTAAAAATCTGCCTGCCCAAAGTTTATCCATAAGGAAATCCTCGTTTTCTTAT
>JAUNEH010000050.1:0-13744 GCA_030525665.1 Ruminococcus sp. | reverse complement strand
ATAGAAGGGCCGACACCAAGCTTAGCATTAGGATAAAGACGCTTAACTGCCTGAGCAAGTACGTGGGAGCAGGTGTGCCAGAAAGCCGCCTTACCCTCTTCGTCGTCAAATGTAAGAAGCTCTAATTTTGCATCAGTATTTAAAGCTGTGCGAAGGTCACATACAACACCGTCAATTTTGCATGCACATACTGCCTTGTAAAGACCTGCACCTAAGCCTTTAGCAATTTCAGCGGCAGTTATACCGGCGTCATACTCGTTAACTACGCCGCCTTTAAGCTCTACTTTAATCATCATAATCATCCTTTCGAAAAAATACCATAAATAAAAAACCGCCCGATAATTCTTAAAAAGAATAATCGGGACGGTGTAAAATACAACGTGGTTCCACCCAACTTCGGCAGAAAGCCTGCCCTTAAAAGCTATAACGGAGCATAACCGCCGTACCATTTCCTGTACGGACTCAGGGGTGGTATCCCAAAGTTCTTTATCAATCTGCCATTTCAGCTAACAGGCAAACTCTCTTTTGATTAGTTTACTCGGGCATTGTCCCCATCAACGATTTATGTGAAATTATAATAATTATATCACGACAATTTTAAAAGTCAACAGCTTTTTACAAGAGTCCTGCCAGCATTTTTTGGATATACGTGGCATCACGAACATTAATTTTGCCGTCGAAGTTACACTCTGCCCTTAGCTTTTCCAAGTCGCTCAGTTCAACGAGGCTTGCGGCAAACTTCTGTATATAGGTGGCATCGCGGATATTAACCTTGCCGTCTGTGTTTGCGTCGCCACACTGCAATGTGTTTATGGCGTTATCTGTGCAGTAGCTATAAACATAAGAGCCTTCAATACAAGAAACCGTAAGGTTGTCAGTACCCTTAAAAGCATCTGTTCCGATAACGCTTATACTGTTGCTTGCTGACAAATCAGTAAGCTTCGTGCAATTTAAAAAGGCGCTGTCCCCTATTGAATTGATATTCAAGGGAAGGTTTACATACTCTAAAGCTGTACAGTTTGCAAAGGTACCTCTTGGAATATCGCCAAAGTTTTTAAACTCTGCTTTTTCAAGGGAGCTACAGCCGTAAAAAACACTTTCACCCAGAAGCGTTACATTTTCGGGAATTGTTGCCGATTTTAACGCCTTACATTTTGCAAAGGCTTCTTTGTCAATCATTATAAGACTGTCGGGCAGGTCTACGGCTTTAAGGTTAGCACAGTTCATAAAAGCACGCTCACCAACCGAACAAACGCCCTCAGGCACAGTAACCTTAATAATATCCGAATTAGAATAAAATGCACAGCCTGTAATATGCTTTACTGTATCGGGCACTGTTGCTTCAGTTTCATTACCCTTATACTGCAATAAAAATCCGTTTCCGATTATTACAAAGTCATCCTTTGAATTCTTAATCATCTTTGTGCCGCTGAATGCAAGGGGGCCGATATCAGAAACATTGCTGCCTATTATTACCTCCGAAAGGTTTGTACACCTATAAAATGCACCTTCACCGATAACATTCAGCGAATCGGGAGTTTTAAGAGTAACAAGAGAGGTGTTGTCAGCAAAAGCATAGGGTGCAATCATCCTGACGCCGTCGGGAAGTTCGGCTTCACCGTTTATATTGCCGCCCAAGAGAACATTTCCGAGGATTTTAAGCTTAGAGCCGCTGTCAGCAAGAAAAGGTGTATTATAAAAAGCATAAGCACCCGAGAAGCCGACGTTATCGCCGCCTGTTACCTCTTTTAGCGAGGTACAGCCGTAAAACGCTTCATTTCCGATAGCCTGAACCTTATTGTGAAGGTTTAGCTTGCTGATATTTATGTTACCCTTAAACGCACCGTCTGCAATATAATACACGTCATCAGGGATTGTAACGGTTGTTGCGTTACCTGAAAAGGAAAGCAAAACACCGTTTTCTACAATAAAGTCGCCTGCGGCACCTGTGGACAAAACATAAAGCGGGCATAACGAAACTATAAACATTAATATTAAAGCCAGTATTTTCTTCATAATAATCACCAAATAAAAAGAGGCGGATAACCGCCTCTAAGGATTATTTTTTATCAGCGTCGCCGCCCTGAATACTGATAATAAGGCGGTCTATCTCATCAAGGCGAGCCTCATAGCTGTCTTTAGCTTTACTCATCTGCTCAGCGGTTTCGTTACCTGTATTGCTGATTACAAAGTCTTCTGTATCGCTTGCCTGCGAACTATAGCCGGTATTGCCGTCTACCTCGTCAAGACCTACTACGTATTCGTCGCGAACTGCATGCTGATGTGTAGTTTTTTCGCTTGTTACAGGATATTTACTTTTATCAACAGAGCGTTTTTTTGTTGTATTCACAGCAACATTTTCGCTTTCAATATACATATCTTCGGTCTCCTCGTTGTTATCAAAATAACTGCCGTAATCGGGTTTGATTTCCTGTTCGGCAGGCACAGATTCGGGTTCTGCAGTAAGCTCGGGCTCAGTAATTTCAAGCTCTACGCTTGAAATATCGTCGTAGAACTTTTTCATATTCTGATTGATCTCGCTTTCAACGGCATCGTCTTCATCAGAAGCATCAGTAAGAATTACCTCTTCCTCTACAGCAGGGGCAACCGCCTCTTCTTGGTCATCGGCTTCGCCCTCTTCTGCCTCTAACTCGGGCACGAACTGTTCATCCTTAGTTTTTGACATAAAGCTGAGCTCAGCGATAAACGAAATAATATAAAGACCTATAAAACCGCTTGTAACAGCATCAAGGTAGTCAAACATTGATGCACCCTGTGTATTAAGAACCTTACCTACAACGGAAAGTGCATAAACCACAGAAGCCACTGAAGCAGGTGCACCCCAGTAAATAGCGGCTTTTACAGGGTTTTTGCCGTTAATAAGGGAAACAACCATCATAGCATACATAAAGAAGATGGCAAGACATACATACATTACCAAATCCATAGTCTCAGCCATAGCAACAGGCTGGGCTGTATGGCTCATAAACCTTGAAAGAAGGTGTACGCCACACCATAAGGGAATCGAAAGGTACAGAAGTGCTACGTTAGATTTTGTGTTTGACGCTGTGCAGTGGTTGATGCCGACAAGCAAAAGTGCAATTGCGGCAAGAGCCGAAGCACAAACCAGGATTATATCCATTGCACCTAATGGTGTGCCTCTGAAGCTTTCTGCAACAGTTGCGGCTGTATCGCCTGCAAGTGAAAAAGCGGCAATAACACCGCATACCCCTGCGGCATAGTTATGCCTTAATATGTGTACCGGTGAGGTTTTTTTGTCAAACAAAGAAAGAATAAAGAACAAACCAAACAAGGCTACAATGGCAATAAGAATAATTTCGGATATGCCGTTTGTGTCCATACCGAAAAAGCTCTGAGCACCTTCGGGATTTAACGCAGTAAAAAGCTCTATGCCTGCTGCAAGAATAAGAACGGGGATTAAAATAATCCAATTTATTATAGCTTTCATTTAAGGCTCCTTTTCTTTAATAAGCTTTTCTGTAATAATTCAAAATACAGATAAATAAATATTCTTTAGAGCAATTCTTTTACACATACTATTGTAGAACAAACGGACTTTATTGTCAAGGTGAAAGAAAGCATCAACTTAAAATTTAAAGTTAAGAAACGGTGAACATTATGAGGAAGGCATTAATATTCTGCACTATTATGTTTATTATTCTGGCGGCGGCTCCCCTGCTTACATCATACATATCCAAAGATAACAGAGACGTTAAAAAAACAGAAAGTACAAGCATATCAGTTAAAAACGCAATTGATGAAGATTATATTTTTCAATACACAGCCTCGATTACTGACGAGAATTTTTGTGACGAAGGGCTGAAAGCGGCACTAAGCATCGCAAAAAACAACACGCGTTACTTCGAGACAGAATGCAAAGAAAAAGACAATATCCCCACCGAAGCTAGCTCAAAGGAATTGTTAAATAGAATAAAAAATCTTTACAATGACGTTGACGTAAGCATTGAGTATAAAAGTGAAATAGTTTACATTCCCGTTTCATCACTTTCAGTCGGGTTTACAAAGGCAGACGAAACATATCCATATATGGAGTCGGTTGCTTCACCTTGGGACACCTTTAACGAAAAATTTATTTATGACAAAGATTACTCGGCAGGCGTAAGTATGGAAGGAATTAATTATCTTTGTAATGAAAAAATGAGTTATAAAGAAGCACTTAAGTGGTATTTGCCGGAATTTGATATAAAATAAAGCTCCTCTTACGAAAAGAGGAGCAATAATTTACATTCTGCGGTGTCGCTTAACACGACGCTGTTTTTTCTTCTGGCGTACATTGCTTAAAAGTGCAAAATAAACAACTAAAAGTATTACGGCAACAATCATAGCTACCCAGAACTGCCACGAAAGCAGGATATTTTTTAAGATGTGCATTGTATAAGCAACATCACTTTTTGCAACGTCCTCGTCAGCTACAAGGTTAACCTCCTGCACAAGCTCATCCTGATAGAAAACCGAGGCTGTACCGATAATGTCGCCCTTTTTAACAGGGGCGTCATAGCTTAAAGGGGCATTAGGAGTTATTTCAACATCCTCTACCTTATAATTCTTTGGAAGAATGCTGTTAACATTTTTGTCGGGATACAAGTGAATTGACTCATCACCTGCAGAAAAGTTGATATCAACCTCACAAACAGGGGTATCAATGCTTACAAGTCTTGTGAATTCAAGTTCTAAAAGTGCCCAACGCATAAGGCTTCTGGCGTCTTTCATAGCTCCGTTAATACCCGAATCGTCATAAGGTGCACCCATACAGATACACATATAGGCATAACCATCGGCAACTGCTGTGGTTGCAATACATCTGCCAGCTTCTTCGGTGGTACCTGTTTTAATACCCTTAGCGTAGGTGTAATAATATTCACCGCCGCGGTTAACGTCGATAAGGTAGTTTGTTGTTACCAAGGGGTAATCGTCACCCTCGCAGTAATATGTGGCGGTGTCGGTTATTTCGGAGAAGTACGGAAGCGTTAAAGCGTAGGAAGCCATTGTGTAAATATCGTAGGCGGTAGAATAATGGTCAGGGTCGTGAAGTCCATGGGGATTTACGAAATGGGTATCCTCTAAGCCTAATTCCTGAGCCTTTTCATTCATGGCATCTACGAAAAGCTCAATATCACCCCCACCGATATAGTCCGCAAGAACCAATGCGGCGTCATTACCTGAGGAAACCATAAGGCAGTAAAGCAAGTCAATAACCTTTACTTTTTCGCCGATTTTGTAGTCAAGACCTGACATAGAGCTTCCTGTACCGCTTAAGAGGTCAATAACATCCTGCTTGATTTCTACCCTTGTATTCTCAACATCGTCTATATTCTCTACTGCAACAATGTAGGTCATAATCTTGGTTAAAGATGCAGGAAAGCGTCTTTCGTGGCTGTTTTTTTCAAAAACAGGAACGCCTGTGTCCATATTAACAAGAAGTATTGTGTCGGAGTAAAGCTTAGCCTCGGCATCCTCCCACGAAGAGTAATCGTAGGTAACGGCAGATGCACTAAAGGTACAAGCCAAAAGCAAAATAAATATGCAAATATAGGAAAATATACGAATTATTCTTTTTTTCATAGAAAAATTGCCTCTCTTGTGATATTATATTGATTATACAATATTACGACAGTCTTTTCAATGTCAAATTTAAAATTTGAGAGAGGGATTTTGCTTTGATATATATTACCGGTGATACACATGGAGATATTAAGCGTTTTAAATCAAGGAATGCTAAAAAGCTTACTAAGGACGATATCTTAATAATTTGCGGTGATTTTGGCTTTTTGTGGGACGATTCCGAAGAAGAACAGAAAAAGCTTGACTTTTTAAACCAACAGAAGTATCAGATTCTTTTTGTAGACGGAACTCACGAAAATTTTAAGAAAATTGAAAATATGCCTTTGGTAGATTTATATTCAGCCAAAGCTCATAAAATAAGCAGAAACATTTATCACCTTTGCCGAGGCGAGATTTATAATATAGACGGAAAGTTTCTCTTTGCGTTTGGCGGCGGTGTAAGCCCTGATTTAGAACAGCTTTTGGACAACGGCACTTGGAGCGAGCGAGAGATGCCTACAGACGAAGAAATGCTTTATGCTGTAGAAAACCTTAAAAAATTCAACTGCGAGGTAGACTACATTGTAACTCACGAAGCAAATGCAACCCACAAGCATAAAATCTGGAGAAACTGTAAGACAAACCCTGTTAACCTTTTCTTGGAACAGCTTTGCAGTGAGGTAAGATACAAAAAATGGTTTTTCGGAAATTTGCACGCAGACTTTGCTTTGAGCGATAGCATTTTTTCAGTATTTGAGGAAATTGTGCCTATTGATGAGGTAAGAAAGAGCAGAAAGTTTTAACATAAGTTAAGGGTCGGTGATTAGTGTCACCGACCCTAATTTATTAAATATTATGTTTATAAATCAAAACCAACCCGCCGTTAATAAAAGTTTACCTCTATATTACGCCATCCAAAGGCAAACTGCCCACCGTGGCAAACGGGTCAGTTCATTTGTGTGCCTGTTGTTTTAAACAGACGCTTTATATTACCTTTTAGCCCTTTGAGTTCAGGTGCTGATAAATCAGGAGAAAACTCCAAAACATCCATAGCCGCCGAAGAACTTTCGGAAAGAGAAGAAAAGTCGCTTAAATCAGCAATATTAAGCTGAGGCAAGCCATGCTGACGGCTACCGAAAAAGTCACCGGGGCCGCGAAGCTTCAAATCTTCGTCCGCTATAATAAATCCGTTGTCGGTTGTACACATTACAGAAAGCCTTCCGGCACTTTCCTCGGATTTATTGTCGGAAACAAGGATGCAGTACGAACTGTACTCTCCCCTGCCTACTCTGCCTCTTAACTGATGCAGCTGAGAAAGTCCGAAACGTTCGGCGTTTTCTATCATCATTACCGAGGCATTTGGCACATCAACGCCAACCTCGATAACAGTTGTAGCAACCAAAATCTTAAGTTCCCCTTCGGCGAACTTACGCATAGTGATTTCTTTATCCTGAGGCTTCATTTTACCGTGGATAATTCCAACAGGCAAATCGGCAAATTCTCCTAACATAAGCTCGGCGGCGTACTCCTCGGCAGAGGCTACAGGAAGCTCGCCTTCCTCAACAAGTGGGCAAACAATATAAGCTTGCCTGCCTGCGGCAATTTCACTTCGGATAAAATTAAATGCACGATTACGCTTAGAGCTATCTATAAGCATTGTACGAATTTTTCGCCTGCCCTTGGGAAGTTCGTCAATTATCGAAACATCCAAATCACCATAAAGCACCAAGCCCATTGTACGGGGAATGGGAGTAGCACTCATAACAAGTAAATGCACACCCTTTCCTTTGGAAAGAAGCTTGGTTCGCTGAGCAACACCAAAGCGGTGCTGTTCGTCGGTTATGGCTAAAGCAAGATTATTAAACACCGTTTTATCGGTTATAAGGGCGTGAGTGCCGATGATAATTTGTGCAGTGCCATCTTCTATATATTTTCTGGCGTTTTTCTTCTGAGATTCTTTCATTGAGCCTGTCAGAAGCATAATATTGATGTCGGTGCCTTCAAAGAATTTTGAAAGAGTATTATAATGCTGTTCAGCCAAAATTTCTGTAGGAGCCATAAACGCCGCCTGAAATCCGCATTTTGCTACGGAGTAGCATACAGCGGCGGCAACGGCAGTTTTACCCGAACCAACGTCGCCCTGCACAAGACGATTCATAGGATATTTGCCCTTTGTGATGTCCAGCATACAATCTTCTACTGCTTTTTTCTGAGCATTTGTGGGAGCAAATGGCAGTTTTGCAAAGAACTCCTCGGTATAATCCTTTGGAATATGTATGGGAGTTGCTGTTGCTTTGCGGCTTTTGATGGAACGCAAGCCCAGATTAAGGGTTAAAAGCTCCTCGAACACAAGGCGGTAACGAGCCTTTTCCATATCCGATTTATTCTTCGGAAAGTGCACGTTAACCATAGCTGTGCGTAAATCGCAAAGCTTATATTTTTCACGTATAAACAAAGGTATGGGGTCGTTGACCTTCTCGGGCAGAAGCTTTAGCGCTTCTTTTACAAATCTTTGCAACTGCTTGTTGGAAATACCTGCGGTAAGATTATATACAGGGTGAAGTCCCAGACCTGAGCCAACAGGAGAAAACGTAGGTGCAATCATTCTGAGCCCTGACTTACCTCTGTCCACCTTGCCATGAAAGTAATACTCCTCGCCCATCTTAAGCATTGAGGAAATATATTTATTATTAAAATAAATAAGGTCAATTGCACCGGTATCGTCAGCAATAATTGCGTTTAAAATTATTCTTCCGCCGGTTATACGTGTTGTAGCAAAAGAAGTTGTAAGCTTAGCCTTTATAAGAACTGTGCCGTTTAAAAACGGAGTAATAGGCTGTGGATTGCTCCAGTCTTCGTAGGAACGCGGATAGTAGCATAGAAGCTGACCTACGGAATATATACCCAATTTATGTAAAAGAGACGCTGTAGCTTCGCCTACACCCTTCAGGGAATTTACAGGTATTTCAAAAAGTGATGCCATACTATCCACCTCCACATACAAAAACAAAAGGCAGGTCTTAGCTGACCTGCCTTTATTATATAACTTTTACTGCTCTTTTTCAATACCAAGGATGTAATAGTAAACAGGCTGACCGCCTTCAACAAGGTTAATGTCAACGTCTTTACCAAACTTAGCCTCTAACTCGGCAACTGCCTCGTTGGCTTCATCCTCAGAGATACCCTCGCCGTAAATAAGTGTAACGAAAGTAGAATCCTTATCAATCATATTCTTTGCAAGCTTCATGAGAGCCTTGTTGGGGGTCTTATCGCTTACTGTAAGCTTGCCGTTATCAAGAGCGATAATGTCGCCTTCTTTAATCTTCTTCATACCGAACTCAGAATCACGAGCCGCAAAAGTAACCTGACCTGTGCTAACAGTTGAGAAAGCGTCCTGCATAGCACCCTTATTGATAATTGCGTCACTATCGGGGTCGAAGGCAAGCATTGCGGTAATACCCTGAGGAATTGTCTTTGTGGGAAGGATAACTACCTCTCTGTCCTCAACGATTTTTGCAGTCTGCTCAGCAGCCATAATGATGTTTTTGTTGTTAGGAAGAACGAAAACAGTCTTGGCAGGAGTAGCCATAACTGCGGCGTAAATATCATCTGTGCTGGGGTTCATGGACTGACCGCCAGATACAACATTGTTACAGCCGAGGTCAGTGAACAGTGCCTCGAGTCCGTCACCGGCGGCAACAGCAACAAAGCCCATTTCCTCTGTAGGCTCCTGAGGCTTTAATACCTTTTTCTTAGCCTTTTTCTTGTTATTCTCAGCCTTTGCATTCTCGTGCTGCTGCTTCATATTCTCAACCTTAACTGTGAGAAGCTGACCATAGCCGAGACCCTTCTGAAGAGCATTACCCGGGTCTTCTGTATGAACGTGTACCTTGATAATTTCTTCGTCGTCTACTACAACTACGCAGTCGCCGATTGTCTCAAGATATGCACGTAAATCCTCAACAGGAGTTTTAACCTCGGCATCTCTGCCAACGATAAACTCTGTGCAATAAGTAAAGTTAATAACCTCGTCAAACTCGGCGGCGGCACTGCGGAATGCATCCTCAGACTCGGTAGACTCGTTAATCTCTTTGCCTGTGTTTTCAATCATAACACCGTCGCGGATAACGGAAAGCATACCCTCAAAAATTACGAGTAAGCCTTTACCGCCTGCGTCTACTACGCCTGCCTTCTTTAAAACAGGAAGAAGCTCGGGGGTTCTGTTAAGAGATTCCTCAGCAGCTTCAACGATAACCTCGAAAACCTCGGCAGGGTCGTTTGTCTTCTTAACAGCCTTTGCACTTTCCTCGAAAGCTTCGCGAGCAACTGTAAGAATTGTACCCTCAGTAGGCTTCATAACAGCCTTATATGCGGCGTCTACGCCAAGACCGAGAGCCTTAGCCAAATCCTTGCCGCTTGCCTCAGACTTACCCTCGAGACCCTTTGCAAAGCCTCTGAAAAGAAGAGAAAGGATAACGCCCGAGTTACCGCGGGCACCTCTGAGCATTGCAGAAGCAGTAGCCTTTGCAACCTCGCCTGCGTTTGCTGTGTCAAGAGCCTCCAAAGCCTTTACAGCAGCGGAAATAGTCATTGACATATTTGTACCTGTATCACCATCGGGAACAGGGAAAATGTTAAGGTCGTTAATTCTGTCACACTGTGAGCAGATGTTGTTTGCACCGGAAATAATAGCCTGCTTTAAAATTGCACCGTTTACCATAATTTCGCACATCCTTTTTTTATTTGCACAGAATTGCACATTTTAATTTTTCTTCATTATAAACGTAAAGCGGAGTCGAATCAAGTTGTATGTTGAAAAATTGGTTGTTTGCATAATTTAACCAAAATTACACCTCAACATTTAGCACAAATTACTTGGTTATTCTACCGAGATTCTTTCAACTCCAAGACATTTACCTGTTGAATTATCTATGTCAAAAATCACAGCATCAAGTTTATAAGGATTCTGGGCGATTTCGAACCTTACGGGAAGCTTACACTTTAATTTTTCGATAATAAGCTCACTTTTGATGCCTAACACAGAGTTTTTCGGTCCTGTCATACCTACGTCGGTTATAAAACCCGTGCCATTAGGCAAAATCTGCTCGTCTGCAGTCTGCACGTGTGTATGAGTACCGAATATAGCCGAAACCCTGCCATCAAGATAGTGAGCAAGGGCACCCTTCTCCCCTGTTGCTTCTGCGTGAAAATCTACAATTGTTATTTTAGTATCCACATTTTGGAGCACCTTATCCATGGTTTCAAAGGGGCATGCAAGGTTGTCGCCGAAATAAACATTGCCCATAAGATTGATAACAGTAATCTGAGTTCTGCCTAAATCAAGCACACACACACCTGCACCGGGGGTTGAGGCAGCGGGATAATTTACGGGACGGATTATGAAGGGACTTTCGTCAAGGTAAGAGTAAATTTCTTTACGCCTGAAGGTGTGATTACCCAGAGTAATAACATCTACCCCCGAAGCAAAGAGGCTATCGGCAGAGGTTGGCAACACGCCGTTACCGTCGGCTGAATTTTCGCCGTTGCAGATAACCGCATCTATTTGGTAATGTTTTTTTAGCGACGGCAGTTTTTCGCGGACAAAGGCACAGCCCTTACTGCCTACTACGTCTCCTATGCAAAGAATCCTCATAAAATCGCCTCCGTTTTACTTTAAATGTAATTATAACATATTCATTCAAAGTTTACAACGAGATTTTCTTTAACCGCTATATCCTCATTACAAATAACCTTTGTGCTTAGTGTGTAGGTGCCTCCATGTTTAAACAAATCACTTTCTTCTGATACTATTATAGCTTCGTTTAAGTTAAACAGCTTAAATAAAGCGAGGTCGGTATTAAGTATATTTTCTGCCTCTTTATCTGTTAAATTTTTCGTTGTTTGCTTATAGGAGCACAGGTGCTCAGTGTGTTGAGTTACAGGTACAGGATTTTCATAAAGATGTAGCTGTTTACTTTCGGTAAACGAAGAAAACGGAACAACCTCGGGGGTAAAGGATACCGGTAAATCAAACCATAAAAAGCTTAAAGAAGACCTTTGGCTCTTTTCGTTTGGCATAAAACATTTTGTAGCTTCATCAACCGTTGCAGTAAAGTTGTAGGTTGTTTTAGCAATAATTTCGGCATCGGCATCTACAAAATGAAGCTCATCCAAGGCATTTATGTACATTCCGCTTACCAAAAGCTGGCCCTTGCTGACAGCAGAACCTGCCGTAACCTCGGCAGTACCTCGTCGGACGTTTGTACTTAATATTATACCGTCAGCAGAAGCTTTTATGTTTGAATAATCCGAGCTATACTCCGAATCCGGCACCAAGGCTTTTTCTTTAATTTCTACCTCGGCATGAGTGCCCATAAGGTTAATTGACATCCACCCTATTTCGTCAAATTCAAGCAAAAGCTTGCGTTCAATTTTATGAAGGTCAAGACTACCCTTGAATTTTCCCACCGAAAAGCCTGCATCACACAGTGTATTCAAGACCGCGGTTTCGCTTAGGGTTTCAGCTCCGTTAAGCTCAATAGTCCAGACGAAGTTTTGCATAACAATAGAAATTACTAAAAACAGCAACGCACCCACAACTATTCCCCAGCGATGCCTGTGGCGGTAGATTACAAAGGGCAAGCCGTGTCGACTGATAATTTTAAGTCTGACACCTGTACGCCTTGCAATAGGACGGATAACCCTGTAGTCGGAAATCACCATAGAGGCGTAAAGTACACCTCCCTCAGGCTTTGCATCAAAAATACCTATACCACTTTTAAGGCTGAGGTTAATGAACCTTTCAGGAAATCTACCTATTATTTTAAAGGTTACAAAGCCTCTTAAAAATCTGATAAGTTGTAATAGCAAAATATCACCTTAATCCGAAAATCCTATGTTAAGTATAAAGCCCTCAATAGTTAGTGCTGTGGGTGAAATACACTTTAAAGCAAGGTGTCTGCCCTCGAATGAAACAATAAAGCTTTCTACTGCTACTCTGATACACTCGGTGGAATATTCAAGAACGCCTTTGCTTCCTTCCAAGGTAGCGGTAGTATTACCGTCAAGCTCTATGTGACATTTTCCTTTTAAAAAATCCATTGGAGAAAATCTGATGCCGTCTTTGCGGTTTTCCTTGGCTTTTTCCTTTGGCATATAAAAACCTCCCTTTGATTTTAATAATTTTTATGCCGAAAGGCTCATATATATTATTCGGTGAGAGTAATGAATTTTTATAAATGCGTCAGTAAAACCAAAGCCGCTTTAATATGGGTAGGAGTACTGTCGTTCATTTCGGGACTGTTTATATTTTCTACAGAGTGCAAGGACGGAGCAACAAACGGAGTTCTTTTATGCCTTGGGGTGCTGGTGCCGTCGCTGTTTCCTTTCTTCATACTATCCTCATTTTTAGCAGAAAGCGAAATCCTTGACTGTCTTTCGCCTGTGTTAAACCCTGCGGCAAAGCTAATAATGGGTACAAGAGGAATCTGCCTTGTGCCTGTAATTCTGGGGATATTAGGCGGTTATCCCGTAGGAGCAAGGGCAATATCGGCACTTTACGCAAAAGGCAGTATTGATAAAAACGAAGCCGACAGGCTAAGCTGTATTTGCTGTTCAGCGGGGCCGGGGTTCTTAGTAACCTTTGTAGGAGTTTCTTTGCTAAATAGTAAAGAGGCGGGAATTATTCTGCTTTCATCTCAGATAATAAGTATAGCTGTACTTTGTGTGCTTTCAAGATTTATATTTGGAAAAGGCGAGACAAATAACAAAAAACCGTTGAACAAACCTAAAACAAGTGTGTCTGAGGCGTTGGTAAGCTCGGTAAATTCAGCTGTTAAATCAGCTGCCGGTATGTGCGGCTTCGTAATAGCCTTTTCGGTTATCTGCAACGTGCTTACCGAAGGCTTTGGAGTAAGCAATGCTCTTGGTAAAATATTTATATCGACTCTTGAAATCACCACAGGAGTAAGCATGATTTCGGGAGAGGTTAGCTTAGAGCTTTTGTCAGCCTTAACGGGCTTTGGGGGAATCTGCGTACATATGCAGATTTTCAGAGAGCTTAAGGGTATAGAATTTTCAAAGGTAAGATTTTATATTTTCAGACTGATTCAAAGCGGAATTTCTTTAGTGACGGCTAAATTACTTCTTCTTGTATTTACTG
>JAUNEH010000049.1:0-13955 GCA_030525665.1 Ruminococcus sp. | reverse complement strand
GGCGTTATCGCTGAAGTTCGCAAGAGAGAAGCTTATGAGAAGCCCTCTGTAAAGCGCAAGAAGAAATCTGAAGCAGCTCGCAAGCGCAAGTATAAGTAATCTTTTAGGCGGACAGGATAGTTTTATCTGTCCGCCTTTGATTTTATCTTTAAGGTGATTTTATGAGTATTTTTGATAAACGAGTAAGCGCGGTTCAAGGTATATTAAAGTCAGGTCAGGCAGCATTAGTAACTGACGAGATTTCTATTTTTTATTTCACAGGCTTTCCTCATAGCGAAGGTTATCTTTTCATAACCTCTGATGAAAGCTATCTTCTGGTAGATTTCCGATATATCGAAGCTGCTGAAGATTCTGTTAAGTCTTCAAAGGTGGTTATTTTTTCTAATCCTTATGAAACAGTAAACAGCCTTGTTTCTGACAATAATATTTCTGAAGTACTTTTAGAGAACGATAAGGTTACCTTATCTTCTTATAAGTCTATGCAGGATAATATTAAAGCTGCACTTGTTGATAGCGACACTTTGTCACAAACAGTTAGGAATCTCAGACTTGTTAAGTCCGAGGATGAAATTGATAAACTTAAGAAAGCTCAGATTATTGCAGAAAAGGCATATCTTGAAGTTCTTGACCTTTTAAAGCCGGGTATTACAGAAAGAGAAATTGCTCTTGAGCTTGAGTATCGTATGAAAAAGTACGGTGCTGAAAAAATCGCATTTGACCTTATTACCGTTACAGGCAAGAAGACATCTTTACCTCACGGGGTACCCGGTAATGTTGAAGTTAAAAGCGGTGATTTTGTTACCTTTGACATAGGTGCCGTATATGAAGGTTATCATAGCGATATGACCCGCACTGTGGCAGTTGGGGGAGTAAGCGAGGAGCAGAAAGAAATATACAACATCGTGCTTAAAGCTCACCTGGAAGGTTTAAAAGCCGTAAAAGCAGGCGTAAGCGGTTTTGATGTTGATAAAGTATGCCGAGATGTTATTAAAGAAGCAGGCTATGGCGAGTACTTCGGACACGGCACAGGTCACGGAGTAGGTTTGGAGATTCACGAAGAACCCAGAGTAAGCCCCAAGGGTAACACAATCCTTGAACCTGGTATGATTATTACTGTTGAACCCGGTATATATCTGCCCGATAAATTCGGTGTCAGAATTGAAGATACAGTTTTTGTTACCGAAGATGGTTACGAAACTTTTGCGCATATGCCTAAAGATTTAATAATTCTTTAAAGTGTATTGACAAGATGTACCATTATTTTGTATAATAAATTGAATAAACAATAACTTTTTCAAAGTTTATTAGGAGGAATTAAATATGATTTCTGCAGGTGATTTCAGAAACGGCGTAACATTTGAGATGGACGGCCAGGTAGTTTCTATTGTAGAGTTCCAGCATGTTAAGCCCGGTAAAGGTGCTGCATTCGTAAGAACTAAGATCAGAAACGTTATCACAGGTTCCGTTGTTGAAAAGACTTTCAACCCCAACGATAAGTACCCCACAGCTTTCATTGAGAGAAAGGATATGGAGTACAGCTATTCTGATGGCGATCTCTACTACTTTATGGATACAGAAACTTGGGAGCAGGTTCCCATCAACAAGGATATCCTCAGCGACAACTTCAAGTTCGTTAAGGAGAACATGGTTTGTAAGGTTCTTTCTTACAAGGGCAACGTATTCGGTGTAGAGCCTCCCACATTTGTTGAGCTTCAGGTTACTCAGACAGACCCCGGTTTTGCAGGTAACACAGCTACTAATGCTCTTAAGCCCGCTACTCTTGAAACAGGTGCTGAGGTTAAGGTTCCCCTCTTTATCGAGGAAGGCGAGATGCTTCAGATTGATACAAGAACAGGCGAATACCTTGGTAGAGCTTAATTTTAATTAAAGGGAAGTTTTATTATGACTTTAACTGAAAAGATTTCTTACATCCGTGGTCTTGCTGACGGCTTAAAGCTTGACGAAACCAAGGATGAGGTTAAGGTGCTTAATGCAATTATTGAGCTTCTTGACGATATGGCTCTTGCGGTTACAGAAATGGAAGAGCTTTATGACGAAATGAGCGAGCAGCTCGATGCAGTTGATGAAGATTTAGCAGACCTTGAAGAGGACTTCTACGATGACTGCGATTGCTGTGACTGCGATTGCGATTGTGACGACGAATGTGATTGTTGCGATTGCAATGATTATGATTGCGACTGCGATGACGAGGTTTTCTATGAGGTAACCTGCGGTAAATGCGGCGAGACAATCTGCATCGACGAAGATACTCTTTTAGAGGGCGAAATTGTTTGTCCCGTATGCGGCGAAGTTTTAGAGTTTGATTTCTCTGATCTTGATTGCTGCTGTGATGATGACGACTGCCAGTGCGGTTGTTGCCACGAAGAGTAATTTAATCTTCACATGTTACACACCTTTGGTATAGAATACCGAGGGTGTGTTTTTTTGTTACATAGAAAAAAATTGTCAAAACTTAAGCGTAAGTTAATAAAATATATTGTATTTCTGCTTATAGCTTCAATAGGCATATTTGTTTTGTTTGAGTTCAAAGCACGCGACCTTGTATACAATACTGTTGATAATGAGCTTGAAATTATAGCTCAAAGTTCTATGGATAATGCGGTTTTAGATGTGCTTAGCGAATATGTAACCGATTATGACGATTTGGTTATCGCTGAAACCTCCGACAGTGCAAAAATCACTTCTTTAAAAACCGATAGTAAAAAGATTAATATGCTTAAGGCTGAACTTTCAAATGAAATTACCGAAAATATACGCCAAGGCAAAAGGGTAAGCGTATCGGTACCAATAGGCGCTTTTACGGGTTTAGTACTTCTTTCATCATTTGGCCCGGAAATGCCCGTAAAGCTTAGAATGGACGGGAGCTGTACAACCACCATTGAGTCTGAATTCACCTCTGCAGAAATTAACCAAACAGTACATCACATTTATCTTTATGTGGAAGCAGACGTAAGCCTTACTTGTCCCATAATTGCCCACGAAACCACTATTATTTCCAAGTATGAACTGTGCCAGACAGTTATCGTCGGAAGCACCCCGAATATGTTTGCTAATGTGGGTTATTAAGTTTCACAATATATTGTATAAATTTACGTCAACAGGGTTGAAATGAAAGAGATATTGTGGTATTATGTACTTTGAAATATCAGATTGGGGGAGTGTACCCTGAAAAGTAATTTATACCAGTACACAGCAATGGATATTAACCAGCAGGAATATCTTAAATTAATAGCCGAGATTATGGATGTTCGCAAGCGTGCGGATAAACCTATGGCGTACATACATACCTACGGATGTCAGCAGAATGTAGCTGACAGCGAAAAAATAAAAGGAATGCTTTATCTTTGCGGCTTTGATTTTACAGAAGAAGCTGAGAATGCTGATTTCATTCTTTTTAACACTTGTGCAGTACGCGAGCATGCCGAAGACAGAGTATTCGGCAATGTTGGTGCACTTAAAAATATTAAACGCCGCCACCCGTCAGTAATTATCGCGCTTTGCGGCTGTATGATGGAGCAGGCTCACGTTGCCGACAGAATCCGCAAAAGTTATCCTTTCGTTAACCTTGTATTCGGCACGCGTTCGCTGTTTCATTTTCCTGAGCTTCTTTACAATGTTCTCTTAACAGGTAACCGAACTTTCGAGCGTGACATAACTGAGAATGCAGTTTGCGAAGGTTTACCTGTGCTCCGTGACGGTAGCTTCAAGGGCTGGCTTCCCATAATGTATGGTTGCGATAATTTCTGCTCATACTGTATAGTACCCTATGTACGCGGTAGAGAACGCTCTCGTTCAAGTTCTGCAGTAATCGCCGAAGCAAAAGATATGATTGCTAAAGGCTACAAAGACATTACCCTCTTGGGTCAGAATGTAAACTCCTATGGTAAAGGTCTGGATGAGGACATAAACTTTGCAAAACTTTTAAAAGAGATTGATAAAATTCCCGGCGATTACCGCCTCAGGTTTATGACTTCTCATCCCAAGGATTGCTCAAAAGAGCTTATCGATACCATCGCACAGGGTACTCATATTTCTACACACCTTCACTTGCCTTTCCAGTCTGGCTCGGACAGAATACTTAAGCTTATGAACCGCAAGTACGACAGAAAGAAATATCTTGAAATCGTCAACTATGCTAAAGAACAAATCCCCAATGTTTCTCTTACCAGTGACATTATTGTCGGGTTTCCCGGTGAAACTTACGAGGATTTCTTAGATACCCTTTCTCTTATAAAGGAAGTTGAGTTTTCATCGCTCTTTACATTTATCTATTCAAGGCGTAAAGGAACCCCTGCCGCAGAGATGGAAGATGTGGCAACAGATGCTGAAAAATCAAAATGGTTTACCGAGCTTTTAAAAACTCAGGAGGAAATTGCCGCCAGAAGATGTGCATCTATGGTAGGCGAAAGCCACCGGGTTCTCGTTGAAGAAAAGAACGAGAAAAACGGTTTTCTGTCCTGTCGTACCTCGGGCAACATAATTGTAGAGGTTGAGGGAGAAAATAACCTTATCGGCACTTTTCAGAATGTAAAAATAACCGAAGCACGCAACTGGATACTCAGGGGAGTTCTTATATAAAGATTTTTAAATTAAAGGAGATATAAAAATGGATATTATTGAGCTTTCACGTGAATTAGGAAGAAAAATTCAGCAGGAAGAATCCTACATTGCTATGCAGGAAGCTAACAAGGCCTGCGAAAACGACGAGGCATTACAGGCACTTATCGGTGAATTTAACCTGAAAAAGCTTGCACTTAACGAGAAAATATCTGCTCCCGAGCAGGATAAGGAAGCTGTTGCCGCTCTTAACACAGAAATGCGAAAAATCTACGCCGACATCATGGTTAACGAGAATATGATTAAACTCAACGAGTCCAAGGCTCAGTTTGACACTATCATTAATAGAGTTTTCGCTATTGTTTCAAATTCTGCAAATGGCGAAGACCCCAACACCACTGATTATCAGGCTTCCTGTTCAGGTAGCTGTAGTTCTTGCTCAGGCTGTCACTAATTAAACTTTAATGAAAGGAAGTGAGCAAATGGCAGAGCTTTCTCCAATGATGAAGCAATACTTCGAGATAAAAGAGAATAATAAGGACAGTATTCTGTTTTTCAGATTAGGCGATTTCTACGAAATGTTCTTTGACGATGCCAAGCTCGCTTCCCGAGAACTTGACCTGACCCTTACAGGCCGCGATTGCGGTCAGGAGGAGCGTGCACCAATGTGCGGCGTACCTTTTCATAGCTGTGAGGGTTACATACAAAAGTTGGTTTCCAAAGGCTACAAAGTAGCTATCTGTGAACAAACTCAAAATCCGGCCGAGGCTAAGGGTCTTGTTAAGCGTGATGTAATACGTGTTATTACCCCCGGTACAGTTGTTGAATCGGGTATGCTTGATGAAGGCAAAAATAATTACATCGCAAGTCTTTATTCCGACGGAAAAGATGCAGGCGTGTGTTTCTGCGACGTTTCTACAGGTCAGCTTTATGCTGCTGAGCTTTCAGGTAAAGCTGTTGCTGACGAAATTAAAAGTCAGCTTATAAGCTACAACCCCCACGAAATCTTGCTTGGCGGAAGCCTTTCCTCAAGTGTTGCCTTAGCAAGCTTTATTTCGGACAAGCTTGTTGCAAGTGTCGAAAAACCTACTGAGGATGAATATTCATATCTCGACTGTCTTGATATTATCCTTAAGCAGTTCGGGTCTAAAAAGGCAGAAAAAATTAAAGAGCAGCAGATGGTTACTCTTTCATTAGGTGCTTTGCTTTCCTACCTTTATAAAACCCAGATGACCGGTTTGGAGCGAATTTCTGATGTCGAGCTTTACTCTGTAAATCAATTTATGAAGCTTGACTTTAACACACGTCGAAATCTTGAGCTTACCCAAACCATGCTGACAAAAGAAAAACGAGGCTCGCTTTTATGGGTTCTTGACAAAACAAGAACCGCTATGGGCAAGCGACTTCTTCGCTCGTGGATAGAAAAGCCGCTTATGAATGCTGCTGCCATTATTCGCAGGCACACAGCCGTCGAAGAGCTTTTAAACAACACCGTCAGACGTCTCGAACTTACTGCAGCTTTGTCGGGTATTCTGGATATCCAGCGTATTATGACAAAAATTGTTTTCGGTTCAGCAAATGCCCGCGAACTTCGTTCTTTAGCATCAGCTTGTTCCGAGTTGCCTGCAATTAAAGCTCTTCTTAAAGACAGTAACTCAAATTATCTCAAAGAGCTTTATTCTTCTCTTGATACCTTAGAGGATATCTATCATCTTATTGATTCAGCAATCGTTGATGACCCGCCTTTTACAGTTCGTGAAGGGGGTATGATTAAAGAGGGCTACAGCACCGAGCTTGACTCTGTTCGTTTTGATATGACCGGTTCAACCTCACTTCTTGCTCAGATTGAAGCAGGCGAGAGGGAAAAAACCGGTATTCCTAAGCTTAAGGTTGGCTACAACCGAGTTTTCGGTTACTTCATTGAGGTTACTAATTCTTACAAAGACTTGGTTCCGGAAACATATATCCGCAAGCAGACTCTTGCTAACTGCGAACGCTACATAACTCAGGAGCTAAAAGATTTAGAGGCTCGCATTTTAGGTGCAAAGGATAAATCTGTTGCAATGGAGTATGAGATTTTCACAAACGTGCGTAAAACCGTTTCCGAAAATCTCGCAAGAATTGAAGCGACTACCTCTGCCATTGCTACTTTGGATGTTCTTTGCTCACTTGCAAATGTTGCAAGTGACAATAACTATGTTCGACCTGACATTACCCTTTCCTCTACATTACGGCTTAGAAACTCACGCCATCCTGTGGTTGAAGCTTTGCTTAAAAATTCTATGTTCGTTCCTAACGACGTATTCCTTGACTGCGAAGCAAACCGAGTGGCGATTATTACAGGACCGAATATGGCGGGAAAGTCTACATATATGCGTCAGACAGCGTTGATTGTTCTTATGGCACAGATGGGTAGCTTTGTACCTTGCGAAAGTGCCGAAATCGGCATAGTAGACGCTATTTATACACGCGTTGGAGCTTCCGACGATTTAGCCGCAGGCCAATCTACTTTTATGGTAGAAATGTCTGAGGTTGCCAATATCGTTAAAAACGCTACAGCAAAAAGCCTTCTCGTCTTTGATGAAATCGGAAGAGGTACATCAACCTTTGATGGGATGAGTATCGCCAGAGCTGTACTTGAATATGTTGTAAACAAAAAGCACTTAGGTGCCAAGACCCTTTTTGCTACTCATTATCACGAGCTTACGGTGCTTGAAAACTTAATGGACGGCGTAAAGAACTATAACATCGCAGTCAAGAAACGCGGTGACGATATTACATTCTTAAGAAAAATCGTAAAAGGTGGGGCAGACGAAAGCTACGGTATAGAGGTAGCTAAGCTTGCTGGTATACCTGAAACCATCATCCGTCGTGCTAAAGAAATTTTAAAGGAGCTTACTGTATCAGAGCCAAGCGGCGAAAGGACAGCTTCTCCTCAATATACAGAAAGCGTCAATGACCAGCTTACACTTTTAAATCCTGTTAATGATGTTATCACTGAAAAGCTTAATAACGTTGATATTAACACCTTGACTCCCATCGAGGCAATTAACCTTATTTACGAGCTTAAAAAACTGCTTTAATTCTTTAAGGAGGTGCAGTAATGAGCAGAATAAATGTACTTGACAAACACGTTGCAGAGCTTATTGCTGCTGGCGAGGTTGTCGAACGCCCTTCCTCCGTTATCAAAGAGCTCGTCGAAAATTCCATTGATGCAGGCTCTTCAAATATAACCGTCGAAATCAAAAACGGCGGCAAAACCTTTATCCGCGTTGCTGACAATGGTTGCGGCATAGAACGTGACGACGTTAAAATTGCATTCTTACGCCATGCCACAAGCAAGGTGAAGGTTGAGAATGACCTCGACTCTATTGCTACCTTAGGCTTTCGCGGCGAAGCATTGGCATCTGTCAGTGCGGTTGCAAATGTTGAGCTTATTACTTGTGCGGACACCGAGGAAACAGGTACTCTTTACCGAGTTTCTGCAGGTGAAGAGTTAGAGCTTTCTGACATAGGTTGCCCCAAGGGTACAACAATTATAGTAAGAGATTTATTCTTCAATATTCCTGCACGTCAGAAATTTTTAAAGAAAGATGTTTCCGAGGGCAATGCAATTGCTCAGGTAATCGACCGTATCGCTCTTTCGCATCCTGAAATCGCTTTTACTTTTATTCGCGACTCTAAGGTTACCCTCAAAACATCAGGCGACGGTAAGCTTAGCTCTGCTATTTATTCCGTATTTGGCAGAGATTTTGCAAATTCTATGATAGAGGTTGATTACAAATTAGGCCCCATAGAAGTCAAGGGTTATATATCTAAACCCGAGTCAGCACGTCCTACCAGAAGTATGCAGACTTTCTTTGTAAACGGCAGATTTGTCAAAACCCGAACTGCCGCCGCGGCAGTTGATGAAGCCGCCAAAGGAAGCGTAATGGTGGGCAAGTTTCTTTCCTGTGTCCTTAACCTTAGTATGTCATTTTCTGCAGTAGATGTTAACGTACACCCTGCTAAAATTGAGGTTAGGTTTGTTAATGAGCGTCCCATATTTGATGCAGTTTACCACGCAGTTAAGTCGGCACTTTTAACCAACGACGAACGAAAAAAGGTTCAACTGTTCTCAAATGCAGCAGAAAAACCAAAAATTGAACCTTTTACATATTCCACTGTAAAATCAATCAAACCCGAGGTAACCGAGGTCAAAAAGCCTCAACAGCCTTCTGCATCATCCTTATTCGCAAAACCGCAGTCAAAACCTCTTTACGAAAGAAC
This sequence comes from Ruminococcus sp., assembly GCA_030525665.1. Taxonomy (GTDB): domain Bacteria; phylum Bacillota; class Clostridia; order Oscillospirales; family Acutalibacteraceae; genus Ruminococcoides. The sequence goes on along the minus strand of JAUNEH010000049.1, from coordinate 5,108 downwards.
TAACTCGGTTAGTGATGTAAGGGACAAAACCGATGCCTTTCTAAAATCTTTAGAGGTTATAAAAAAAGAAGAGACAGAGCGAAATACGCCACTTGATATTTTTGATGATGTTGTAACTAAAACAATACCGCAGGAATCTGCGACATCTTCCTCTGTTACAACTCCTTTACCTGAAACAGAGGAAATAGCTGTATCTCAAGAGGTAAGCCGATCTGAAAATATTGAGGAAAAACCCGTACTTCTTGATAATTCCTTCGAAAAAACTTCTGAAGATTTTAAATTTGTAGGAGAGGCCTTTTCAACCTATATAATAGTTGAAATAGATAACAAGCTTATGCTTGTGGACAAGCACGCACTTCATGAACGTATTATTTATGAACGACTTAAAAGCGAGGGTAACACTTTTAGCCAGATGCTTTTGATGCCTGTAACGGTCACCTTGCAAAAAGACGAATATAACGCGGCGTTAGAAAATCTTGAGGTTTTTGCAACTGCCGCCTTTGAAGTCGAAGATTTCGGTAATGGCACACTTTTAGTCAGAAGCTGTCCTCAGTTTCTGGACAGTGCAGACGTAGAGTCAAGTATTGCCGAAATGTCGTGCTATCTTTCTCAGAATAAGCTTGATATAAATACCGAAAAGATGGATTGGATTTTTCACAATATTGCATGTCGTGCCGCTGTAAAGGCGGGCAATAAATCAAAAACTCCAGAGCTTATTGATTTGGTTAAGCAAATGCTTAGTAATCCCACGCTTAAAACCTGCCCCCATGGCAGACCTGTGTGTATCGAGCTAACAAAAAATGAAATTGAAAAGCAGTTTGGCAGGGTTTAATTATGAGAAACTTAATAAATAAACCAACGGTTGTAGCAATTGTAGGGCCTACCGCTTCCGGAAAAACTGCTCTTTCAGTAGAAATCGCAAAGAAATTTGATGGTGAGATTATTTCTGCCGATTCTATGCAGATTTACAAGGGTATGGACATAGCAACTGCTAAACCTACTTATGAAGAAATGAAAGGAGTGCCTCATCATCTGCTTGATTTTCTGCCTTCCGACTGTAGCTTTTCTGTAGCTGCTTATGTTGATTTAGCTCACAAAGCAGTTGCCGATATATCCTCAAGGGGAAAGCTTCCTGTTGTAGCAGGCGGTACAGGTCTTTATGTTGATAATCTTCTTTCGGGTACAAGCTTTGCAGAGGGCGAAACCGATTTTGAAACAAGAGACAAATTACAGAAAAAGCTCGAAACAGAAGGTCTCGACGTACTGCTTGATGAACTTAAGCAAATTGACCCTGAAGCCTATCAAAAGCTTATCCTTGAGAGAAATCCAAAGAGAGTAATTCGAGCTTTGGAGATTTTTAAAACCACAGGTCTAACAATGACCCAGCAAAACAAGCTTTCTAAGCCCGAAGATATACCGTATTTCTCTATTAAAATAGGACTTGATTTTAAAGAAAGGCAAAAGCTTTACGACAGAATCAATTTAAGGGTTGATATGATGCTTAAGGCTGGTTTGCTGAAGGAAGCTGAAGCTTTCTTTAATACAAAAGCCAGCAACACAGCAGTTCAAGCTATAGGTTATAAAGAACTTGAGCCGTATATTAAAAATGAAGCTGAGCTTTATGATTGTGTTGAAGCTTTAAAACGTGCAACCCGTAGATATGCCAAGCGTCAGCTTACATGGTTTAGAAGAGACAAAAACACCAATTGGTTCTTTGTTGACGAATATAAAACCTCTGCCGAGCTCATTTCGGCAGTAACAGCTTTTTTAATATCAAAAGGATTTGATTTAAAATGAAAAAAGAAATCCTGAAAAAAATAGGAATTGTTGCAATTGTATTCGCAATTATAATTTATGTTGTTGTTACTGCAGTTAACGCCAACATGAAAAACTCTAATGAGCTTACTACAGAAATTGCAGTTAAATATAATTACAGCGAAAGCATTTCTGCCGATGCTACCATTATTCGTGAAGAAACGCTTATTTCCAACAATACCTCGGACGGCGTCGAGTACTATATGGTTAATGATGGTGACAAGGTTGCCGTAGGCTCAGTAGTAGCAAAGGTGTTTTCCGACGAAACAGATGCACTTTTTTATAACAAGGTGCAGGAAATCGACGAAAAAATCGCTGTCCTTGAAAGCCTGAACACACCATACGATAACGTTACTACAGACTCAGCGGTAGATGCACAGATTTATCTTAATATTACTTCTCTTCTGAATTCTGTTAACAACGGCAACTTCAAAGACAGAGACTCAGCCGCCGAATCTTTGGTATATTCTATTAACCAGCGTCAGCGAATTGTTGGTACTGTTTCTGATTTCAATCCCCAGATTCAGGCATTACAGCAGGAAAAAGCTAAGTATACCGAAGCCGGCTCAGGCTATATTTCCGAAATCAAAGCTCCTAAAGCAGGATATTTTGTAGCTAATATTGATGGATATGAAAATGTTTACGATTACGACAGCGTAAGTCAGCTTACAGTAGATGATTTATCAAAGGCGTATGTACCCGAGGCTGTGTCTGAGGGTGCTGTTGGTAAAATCGTAAGCGGCCTTGATTGGTATATTGTATGTAAACTTTCAGCTGACGAGGCTTTGTCGCTTTCACACAGCGAAAGCTACCCTAAAATTATTTTTTCTTCTGCAACTGACGAGCCTGTGCCTGTGGATTTGGTAGCCCTTAATCAGGCAACCAAGCAAAGCGATGCTGTTGCTGTTTTCAAGTGCAATTATATGAACAGTACCCTTAGCTCCCTTAGAAATGAGCCTGTTCAGATTATTATTAACAGCTTCGAGGGCGTAAGGCTTTCTAAGGATGCACTTCATGATGATTATGTGGAAGTTTTAGACAGCGAAGGCGAGCCTACAGGTGAAACCGCACGAGTACAGGGTGTTTACATTCTGCATGGAAGCGAGCTTATGTTCAGAGAGGTATCTGTAATTTATGCTGGCTCTGATTTTGTAATTGTAGATATAAATCCCGAGTCTGCGATACTTAAAAGCAAAGAAACTATTATTATCAACGACGAGGTTGTAATAGAAGGTGACGACTTATATGACGGAAAGATTATTAAGTAATATTGAATATAACTATAATACTATTTGCGAAAATATCGCAAAAGCCGCTGAATACTCGGGCAGGAAATACGAGGATATAACATTTCTTGCCGCAACCAAAACTGTAGAGGCAGAATACATTAATTATGCTATTTCCTTAGGATTAAGGTATATCGGCGAAAATCGCGTTCAGGAGCTTTTGTCAAAGTATGAAAATTACAATTTACAAGACACTAAGCTTCATATGATAGGACATCTGCAAACCAATAAAGTAAGGCAGATAGTCGGCAAGGTGGATATGATTGAGTCTGTTGATTCTTTAAAGCTTGCAAAAGAAATTTCAGACCAAAGTGTTAAGAGAAATCTTACAACTGATATTCTTGTAGAAGTAAATATCGGTGGGGAAGAGAGCAAGTCCGGAATTTCCCCTGAAGGTCTTGAAGAACTTCTGCACTCTATTGCCGAGTTGCCTGGTTTAAAGGTTCAAGGGTTGATGACAATTCCCCCGATTTGTGAAAATAAACAGAAAATTTGCGGATATTTTGAAAATATGCGTAAACTGTTTATTGACATATCAGCAAAAAAGATAGATAATATATCTATGAATGTCCTTTCAATGGGAATGTCCGATGATTACATGGAGGCAATCCGTGAGGGTGCTACTATGGTCAGAATAGGTTCTGCATTGTTTGGTGCAAGAAATTATAATTAATAAATTACGGAGGTAATGAATTATGGCAGGTTTTGTTGACAAGTTTAAGCGTATGTGGGATGCTCCTGACGAAGAATACGAATATGATGAGTACGGATACGGCGACAACGACGAGGCTGAATATCAGGAAGAAAGAGTTGAAACCCGTTCTTCTCAAAGAAATAAAGTAATAAACATCAACGCAACAGCCAAGCTTGCAGTTGCTCTTTTCAAGCCCGAGCGTTTTGGTGAGGAAACAAGAGCAATCGCGGACGAGCTCCTAAAGACACATACTGTTGTGTTAAACCTCGAGAATACAAACCGTGATATGTCCAGAAGAATTATCGATTTCCTTTCCGGTGTGGCATATGCTAACGGTGGCAAGATTAAGAAGGTAGCTTCCAGCACTTTCATTATTATTCCCAATAACGTTGACCTTACAGGTGACGATTTATTGGACGAGCTTGAAAACAACGGCGTTTACTTCTGATAATGGACGAAACCCGTCTTTTGCTGTCTCGCCTTGATGACCTGATTTATAAAAGCTATTGTGGCGAGTTTGAAGGCTTTGGTTTTCTTAATGAACTTGAGGTTTCAATTGCTCATAAATACCTTGACAACCTTAGAATACAGCATTGCTTTTATGGCGGTTACCCGCAGGCAGCAAGGATGTATCTGTATTTAACTGATGACATAAGTTCTTTTGATGACGTAACAGCTCTTAAAATCATTGCTAAGGGTGACAGCGTACTTACTCATAGGGATTTTTTAGGTTCCTTAATGGGTCTTGGTATCAGCCGCGAATGTGTGGGTGATATTCTATTAAAGGATGGTTTTGCAGTAGCCTTTGTCAGGAGAGAAATTTCGTCATATGTAATGCAGAATTTAATGTCTGTAGGCAGAGCGAGCGTTAAAATTGAGCACTATAATGGTAATTTAAATTTGCTTTCACCTGAGTTTTCTCAGGTGGAAGTTCTGCTTACATCTATGCGGATTGATAATTTTATTAGTTCGGTTTGTAAATGTTCAAGGCAAAAGGCTAACGACCTTATTTCAAGCGATAATGTTTTTGTAAACTACAGCTGTGTCAGCAGACCGTCTAAGTCAGTTGACACAGGTGATACCATAAGTATCAGGGGTTTTGGTAAGTTTAAAATAGGTGAAATTCTACGAACTACAAAAAGCGGCAGATTGGTGCTTTCTGTAGCAGAGTACAAATAAAGGGGATGTAAAAATGCTAACTATCGAAGACGTAAAGCAGGTAAGCTTCAGAAAAGCAGGCATCGGCGGCTACAAGCCTGAGGATGTTGATGCTTTTATCGACCAGGTTCTTATTACTATGGAGCAAATGAAAA
>JAUNEH010000048.1:1463-14107 GCA_030525665.1 Ruminococcus sp. | reverse complement strand
GACTACAAAGCCGACAGCAGCCTTTTCCCTGTAGCAGGTACAATATCTATTGCAAGAGGTACAACATGAGAACTCTTACGTCAATGATTGAAAAGTTAAGTCCTTTAGGAGTTTATAAGCTTACAAAGGACAGTGTAGTATATGCCGAGCTGGCGGCTTTTGCGGCGGGTCTTGAAATTCTCAGGGATACTCTTGATACTATTTTGAAAGAGAGCTTTATTGTTACCGCTGAGGATTTTGGTATAGAAAATCTTGAGAGGCTCGTCGGTAATGTGCGCAGTGATTTACCTATCGGTAAAAGGCGTGAAATGCTTATCGAAAGACTAAGTCTTAATTACTGCGACTTTACCCCCAAGGGCTTTGAAAAAATGCTCAGGCTTATTGGTGTAGAGGGTAGTATTGAGGAATATCCCGAAAATGAACGCATAGTGCTTAATCTTTCTGAGGGCGAGTATAACGAGGCTCAGCGAGAGTGGATAGTTTCTCAGGCAAGGGCACTTTTGCCTGCACATCTTGAGTGGGACGTGGTCTTCGCAGGCTTTAACTGGGAAACGTCCGACAGCTTTAATAATACTTTTGCTCAGATTGACGGCAAGGGCTACATCTGGAAGAAAATTGACTATCTGATTTAGAAAGGAGACGCGATATGCCATCTGCAAACAAAACATCCAATTTGGGTCTTAATCAGTGGGTAGATTCAGACCGACCTATGCGTAATGACTTTAACAGCGACAACGCATTGCTTGATTTAGCTGTTGGCGGACACATTAATAACAGCGACATTCACGTAACTGCTGAGGAAAAAGAGCTACTTAAGGATTCTCACATTGTGTATGCTTACGCAGGCTCGGGTGAAAGCACAAGAACTATAACCTTAACAGAAACATTTCGCTTTATTTATATTTTTGCAAGCGGAAAGCCTTTGCTCGATTCAGGCAAGGCATACTCCGCTATGGGGTATGTTTCCCTTGGGTCAAGTCTGGGACTGAGCATTTCGGCATCGGGTACAAGCTTTACCGTAAGCCAGAATGACACCGCTTCGTTAAATGAAAGCGGCGTTCAGTACAAGGTTGTTATGTTTAAATAAATAGCAGAAAACAAGAACGCTCCCGAAGTTTAAAGCTTCGGGAGCGTTTGTTATAGGTTTATTGAATTATCAGAAGCCGTCGTTGTAATCGTCGGGGTTTAGCTGGCGTCGGTTTGTACGCTCGGGTCTTTCGGAAGGATTTCTCCTTTGTCTTGTGTTTTCGGCGTATCTTGCGGCTTTGGTAGGAGCCTTTTTCTTGTAGGGTCTGTAAAGAATTACAAATGTAAAACCTGCAAGAGAAAGGAAAACAAGAACTAAACCGACAATAAGAAAGCCAACAATGCTGTCATTGCCTTTTGAGTTGTTATTCTGAATGCTTGCAAAGTTTTGTTTGCCTGCTACGGGGTCAGCCTCGAGGTCAAGCTTAATTGCCTGCCAGTCGTTTTCCTGAAAGTCCTGCTCGGCAGGAGTGTAAACTGGCTGAGGACTTACATAATCGGAGAAAGTAGAATCCTCATCGGGCTCAGTAGGCTCGGGGGGATTGGTATGCACAGTTGCGGTTGTGGGGTCGGTGACTGCGGTGGTTTCGGTGGTGCCTGTAGCCTCGCTTGAATATGGTTCGGTGTAGTCTGAGGGTGTTGTATCTACAGAACCGGTATCAACAGGGCCTGTAGGGTCGTAGGGGTCGGTGACTGCACCTGTGTCTATAGCGGTATCTGTGTAAACAGTAGCCTCTTCTGTGGCAAAAACATCTTCCGTTGGGGTTGCAATATCTGCAGGTGTTGTTTCTGCAGATGCTGTAAACGAAAGGCAAGCAAAGATAAGCAGAACAGAAAAAGTAACTGCCAATAACCTGATTTTCATATTATTACCTCCCTGATATTAAAAGGATTAAAGGTCTTTTTCAAAAATTGCGGGGTTATATTTTTCGATAACTTTTTCGTTAATATCAACAACTACGTTTTCGGTAATGTCGTCAAGGTAATTGCTGAAATCCTCGGACTTTAGGGCCTGAAGTATGGTGTGGCGGTTGCCGTCGGCACTAAGGTATTCCTCGGCCTCGTTGTTAATATCAAATTTTGTGATAAAGTACATTACGGAAGTGTCGCCTGAGCCTACCTTAATGTAAGTAGCCTTACCCTCATCAAGACCCTTTAACGCATTTAAAACCTCTTCGCCTAAGGCAGAGTTGTCGAGGATTTCAATGTTTTTAACAGTGGGGTCGTTGGTAAGGTTGTGAGCTTTAACGTATTTGTTTGCAATCTCGGTGTAGTCTTTGCCCGAGTTAATAAGCTTTACGTAAGAGTCAAGCTCTTCTTTTACATCGTTAACAAGCTCGTCAGAATAGGGGTGATATACCTGCTGGCTGGTTTCCTCATCAATAGCGGTTTCGTAAAGGTTAACTATGAAGTATGCATAGCTTGTGTAGTTTTGAGTGAAATAGTCGGTGATTTCCTTGTCGCTTACTTCTTCCTCGCCGCCCTTACCGTAAAGGTGGTCAAAAATCGCACTTTGCTTTACGCTTGCAAGATAAGATGAGGTAAAGAAGCTGTCAAAGGAAATGCCGTAGGGAGAAAGCATATCCTCGTAAGAAACAGCCTCGTAGCCTGATGCAACATAGTATTCGTAGTAGGGACCCAAGTACCAGTCTTCTTTTGCAAGCTGGCGAGCACTTTCTACCTGAGTTTTATCAAGGGTAATGCCATATTCGGCAACCTTTTCGTCCAAAGCGGCAAGGTTTCTTGTGATGAGGTCAGCTTGGTCTTTAATCCAAGTTTCACAAAGAAGCTTTTCGCCTGTTTCGTCAAAGGTGGATGTGATGTCCAGAATAGAGGCGGTAGAGTCAAATTTGTCGCCTAAGCTTTCCTGCAGAATGCTGTAAGCTTCGTTATATGCTGAGAAAAGTGAGTAAAGATATACACCCTCGGCGTAGCTTACATTGTCGGTTTTGTAGCTGTAGTCAGGCTTTGAGCCACAGCCAGCCGCAGAAATAAGCATAATTGCCGCGAGTAAAATAGCAAAAATCTTTTTAAAATTATTCATCGGGAAGCCCCTTTCAACGCTGATTAAAAGCAAATTAAAATAAATCACCCTAAATTATACACAAATCTGCAGAAAAATTCAATATAAATAAGAAAATAAACAGAATTTTCAGCAAACGTTCATATTAGTATATATTGGTTTTAAATACGCTTCTTAGTGCACTTAAGGGGTCAAGCTTGCTCTTAAGCTTAACTGAAACGTACGGCTTTGAGCCGGCACTTAGCAGTGCATTGCCTTTTTGTTCACATATAAGGTTGATGATTTCCGGGCTTTTTATGTCTTTGACATACAAAAGCACGTTTGTGTCGTTTTGCTTTATTTCGTAAATTCCCATATCGGCGGCTTTGTTTCGGATTAAAGCAATTTCAATAAGCCCCATAACAGACTTAGGAATATCGCCGAAACGGTCGATAAGCTCATCGATAACATCCTCGGCATCTTCTTTTGTGCGGATGTCGGCAATAAGCTTGTAAACGTCAAGGCGTAGGGTAAGGCTTTCGATGTAGCTTTCGGGAATATGTGCGGCAAGGGAAATATCGACTAAGCAGTCTTTGTCTTCACGCTGAGTGGGGAGCTCGCCTTTTTCTTCCTTAACAGCATCGCCTAAAAGCTTTAAGTACATATCGTAGCCTACGTCTTCCATGTGACCATGCTGCTGAGCACCCAGAATGTTGCCTGCACCTCTAAGCTCTAAATCTCGCATGGCGATTTTAAAGCCCGAGCCAAACTCTGTAAATTCTCTTATAGCAGTCAGACGTTTCTGAGAAATTTCTGAAAGGACCTTTGCTTTTGTAAACGTAAGGTATGCGTAGGCTCGGCGGTTTGAGCGACCTATTCTGCCTCTAAGCTGATGAAGCTGAGACAGTCCGAATCGGTCGGCATTTTCGATAACAAGGGTGTTTGCGTTTGAAATGTCTACGCCTGTTTCGATAATGGTTGTACATACCAAAACGTCGATTTTCTGCTCAAGCATATCGCCCCAGACTTTTGAGAGCTGCTGCTCGGTCATTTTGCCGTGACCGACGCCGATTCTTGCCTCGGGAATCTGTGAGCCCAGGCGTGCGGCTTTTGCCTCAATAGATTCAACGTTGTTATGAAGGTAGAATACCTGACCTCCGCGTCTTAGCTCTCGGCGGATAGCCTCGTTAATAACGGACTGTTCGTGCTCAAGCACATAAGTCTGAACGGGATAGCGGTTTTGGGGAGCTTCTTCTAAAACCGACATATCGCGGATTCCACTCATTGCCATGTTAAGAGTACGGGGGATAGGTGTGGCAGAAAGGGTAAGCACGTCGACGTTTGGATAAGCTTCTTTAAGTCTTTCTTTTTGTGCAACGCCGAAACGCTGTTCTTCGTCGATAATAACAAGTCCTAAATCTCTAAACTCTACGTCTTTCTGAACCAAGCGGTGAGTACCTACCACAAGGTCGATTTCGCCACGCTTGAGCTGTTTTAAGATTTCTGCCTGCTGTTCTTTATTTCTGAAACGGCTTAGAAGCTGTACCCTTATTGGATAGCCCTCAAATCGTTTGATTATGGTCTGAAAATGCTGCCAAGCAAGAATCGTTGTAGGGCAGAGAAGAGCACATTGCTTTGAATCGGAAACGCACTTGAAGGCGGCACGCAAGGCAACCTCGGTTTTACCAAAGCCTACGTCACCGCACAAGAGTCTGTCCATAGGTGCAGTTCTTTCCATGTCGCCCTTGATTTCATCACTGCATCTTAATTGGTCGGGGGTTTCGCTGTAATCAAATCGAGCCTCAAAATCTCTCTGCCATTCACTGTCCTCAGAAAACGCGTGACCTCTGGCCTGCATTCGCTTGGTGTAAAGGGCAATAAGCTCTTTTGCCATATCCTTGACGGCTTTTTTAACTCTGGATTTGGTTTTCTGGAAGTCTCCCGAGCCTAAGCGGTTAAGCTTAACGACTGAATTTTCCTTGGGGCCGATGTACTTTGCTACCAAGTCAAGCTGAGTAACAGGTACATAAAGCACGTCACCCTTTGCGTAAGAAATTTTGATGTAATCTTTTACAATGCCATGAGAGTCCAGCTTCTGTATTCCGCCGAAAATGCCCACGCCGTGAATGGTGTGCACCACGTAGTCGCCTGCTGAGAGCTCTGAAAGACTGTAAATTGCCTGACCGTCTTTGGGAAGCTTGTGCTTCTTTTGCAGTTTCACCTGAGTTGTGCTCTGGGTAAATAGCATAAACTTTTCATCAAAAATTTCAATGCCGCCTGAAAGTACGCCCTCGGTTACGTGAATATAGCCATTTGTAAGAGTTTCGCCGTCTTTCCAGATAATAGCTTTTTTGCCCTGCTCGCGAAGAAGGTCGGTAACATTGTCACAGGCTTTTTTTGTAGGGCAAAGAAGCACCACCGCACATTTGTCGGCATCACTTGAGTCAAGGTCAGAAACTAATGTTGCTATCTGACCGCTGAAAGGCGGCAGCAGTCTTAAATTAAAATTAGCGAGAGCCTTTAAGGGAAGCTCGTAACTGCCATGAGCGAAGTTGTCAAGATACACAAGTCGTATATGTGAGAGCATTTCTACAGAATTTTCCCAGCTTATGCTATAGGTGTCAAAGCCGCGGCAAAGCACGCCCTCAGCGAAATATTCGGGCATATCCTGCGAAAATCTGAATTCGGTACCTGTCATTCTGTCTTTAACGGCGGTATGCTCTGAAATAAATCCGATAAAGGAGTCGTCGATATAATCGTAGAGGGTGGCAGTTTCTTCATATACAAGATGGATGAATTTGTCTTTGTTTGAAAGGTAAAGCCCCTGACGGACAGCATCAGCCTCTGAGTAAAGAACCTCTTTCGCTTTTTTTGTTGAGTCGGCTCTGAGGTATGAGGCTTTCTTTTCTATTTTTTTGGCAAGCTCTTCTCTATCGCTGATAATTACTTCTGATGAGGGGCATAGGGTAACGGTATCTGCCGAGTCGGTACGCCTTTGGGTAGAAATGTCGAAGTAGCTTAAGGAGTCTACCTCGTCGCCCCAAAACTCTGCTCGCACGGGATTTTCGCTGCCGGGTGGGAAAAAGTCTAAAATACCACCTCTGAGGGAAAACTGACCCTCGCCCTCTATGGCGTCACATCTTTCATATCCCAATAATGTCAGAGCCTTTACACAGGAATCTATAGAAATAGTTTTGCCTACACGTATGTTAAGGGTTGCATCTGCCAAGGCATATTGAGGTATAGTAAGCTGTGCGGCGGCATCAGGGCAGGTAATTACACCGTCGCATTCTTCGGTAAGAAGACTCATCAGCACGCCAAGGCGTTTTCTTTCGTCATCGTGGGAAACACCGCTTACGTTTTGAAAGGTAAAGTCGCGATATGGGTAGAAAAGCACGTTCATACCCATTGCCTTAAGGTCGTCACATAGGGTGTTTGCTTCGCGTTCGTCGGCACAGATACATAAAGCTTTCGAGCTTTTCTCTTTGCAAAGGCTATAAATAACGCTTGCCTTGTGAACGCTTGATAATCCTGTGGCACCAACGGCACAGGGCTTGCTTAAGGCAGAGCTGAGTTCCTTATAGGGCTTTAGCTTTTTAAATAAGTCGAAAATAAATTCCATATTTCCTCCAAAGGGTAACGGCTCGCAATTAGTTACCCATAGGGTATTGCGAGCTGAGTTGTATTAGTAGGGGCGGATATTAGCCGCCCGCAAAATTATTAAAAATTACGGGTTTCGGGCGATTGATAATCGCCCCTACAGTAAGGTTTGAAACTTTAATTAAACCGTTGCATTGCCAAATCGGTTTTATCCTGCACAATAAGTGCGGCAGACTCGGCAGCATTGTCCAGAACCTCGTTTAAGGTTTTCATATCTTCCTTTGAAAACTTAGAGAGCACCCAGTCCTTAAGGTCATAATCGGGATGAGGCTTTTTGCCGATACCGATTTTCACTCTGGGGAATTTATCGCTACCACTTAAGTAGATGATGTTTTTCATGCCGTTTTGACCGCCGTCGGAGCCACTTCGTCTGATTCTAATTCTGCCCACGTCAAGGGATATATCATCAAACATTATAATAACGTTCTCGGGGGGGATTTTGTAGAAATTCATAGCCTCAACAACAGCCTGACCTGAAAGATTCATAAATGTTGAAGGTTTCATCAGAAGACAGCGATGCCCCGAAATAGTACACTCGCCTGTGGTGGATTTAAAGCGGATTTTGGCGAGTCTGCAGTTCTCTTTTTCTGCAAGGCGGTCAATAGCCATAAAACCGCAATTGTGGCGGGTATTTTCGTACTGCTTGCCGGGGTTGCCCAGACCTACAATAATATATTCTATTGAAGATGAAAATTTGGATTTACCGAACATAAATAAATTACCTTTCAAGGGAAAATATCGGCGGCTCTGACATTAGTCTAAGCCGCCGTTGAGTTTGTTTTTTTAAATTAAGTAAAGAGGGGAGAAACGGGCTTGTCAGCGAAGATTCTCTCAATAGCTTCTGCAAATACAGGAGCAACGGGAAGAACTGTGTACTTGTCAAGCATATTTTCCTCGGGAACGGGAACTGTGTCAAGAAGGATAAGCTCCTTGATAACAGAGTTCTTGATTCTCTCTGTAGCAGGACCTGAAAGAACTGCGTGAGTAGCACAAGCATAAACCTCAAGAGCACCGTTGTCAATAACAGCCTGAGCTGCGTTGCAAAGTGTACCTGCTGTGTCAATCATATCGTCAACAAGGATTACCTTTTTGCCTTTAATTTCGCCGATGATGTTCATAACCTCAGAAACGTTAGCCTTGGGTCTGCGTTTGTCGATAATTGCAAGGGGGCAGCCGATCTTTGCAGCAAAGTTTCTGGAACGTGTAACTGAACCAAGGTCAGGAGAAACAACAACAAAACCCTCAGGGTCTTTGCCGATTTTTTTCTTCATGTGGTTAGCAAGCATAGGAGCACCGAAAAGGTGGTCAACGGGAATGTCAAAGAAGCCCTGAATCTGGTTAGCGTGAAGGTCCATTGTAAGAACTCTGTCAGCGCCAGCAGCAGTAATAAGGTCGGCACAAAGCTTAGCTGAAATCGGATCTCTTGCCTTTGCTTTTCTGTCCTGACGAGCGTAGCCGAAGTAGGGCATTACAGCGGTAATGCTTGCAGCAGATGCACGCTTTAAAGCGTCAATCATAATAAGCATTTCCATAAGGTTGTCGTTAACAGGTGTACATGTAGACTGAATTACAAAGCACTCGCTACCACGAACAGACTCGTGAAGAGAAACGGAAATCTCGCCGTCGCTGAATTTTGTGCAGCTACTCTTACCTAAAGGTAAACCGAGGCAGCCTGCAACACCCTGAGCAACACTGGGATTTGAGTTACCTGAGAAAATCTTAATGTCCTTACCGTGAAAAATCATTTGTTTATTCCCCTTTATATAAAATAATAAAGTTTTGTTAATTTATACGCCGTAGCCTTTAGCCTTGGCAATTTCCTCCAAGCCCTTTAACTGCTGGGGGTCATTGGCGCCAAGCACTGTGTCGGGGTTTTCGGCAATATATACGGAAACACGCTTGCCGTCAGATTTAAGAATCTTTAAAGCATCGGGCAGGTAGTATTCCTTGGCGTTGTTATTAGCTGTGATTCTGTCAAGAACCGACAGAAGTCCAACGGTGTCAAACCAGTAGCCGCCTGAGTTGATTTCCTTAATCTTAAGGATGTCCTCGTCGGCATCCTTCTGCTCAACAATAGCTTTCAAAGAGCCGTCGGCTTCTCTGGTAATTCTGCCGTAACCCTGAGGGTCATCAATAACCGCAGAAATAACTGTGGCAAAAGCCTCGGTCTTTACATGCTCGTCGTAAGCTTTGCGGATAGTGTCGGCATCCATAAAAGGAGCATCGCCGCCTAAAATTACAACAGAGCCTTTGTTTTCATTTAAAAAGTCCTTAGCCATCATAACCGCGTGGCCTGTACCAAGTCTTTCTGCCTGATATGCGGTAGCTACATCATATGGAAGTGTGGCGAGGTAGTCGTCTATGTACTCCTTGGCAAAGCCTTTGATAACACAGATATTATCAACACCTGCAGCTTTAAGAGCATCAATAACCCACTGAAGCATAGGTTTTTCTAAAACCTCACAAAGAGTTTTGGGCTTAAGGCTTTTCATACGTTTGCCTTCGCCGCCTGCAAGGATAAGTGCACATTTCTGCATAAATCACAACTCCCTGTTGATTATTATAAATGAAAACACTTTGCAAAAAGCCAAGCGTAATAACAGATACTAACATTATCGCATAAAAATTGGATTTTTCAAGGTGAAATGTATACTTTTTTTGATTTTTGTTATAGATAAACAAATTGTTACGATTAAATTCTAAATATTGGTTACATTTTTTGTCAAAATAGTTTCAAAAAAATGTGGCATTTTTAAACTTTATTTGATATAATAACTTTTAGGCATGAGTAGGCGGGGGATTCCGCCGTAAATGCGAGGCAGTTTCATACTTACTTACACTGCCGTTTAATACACATATTATTTTAATTGGAGGTTTTTCAAATGAGCCACAAGTATGTTTACCTCTTCTCAGAGGGTAACGCAACAATGCGTGAGATTCTTGGCGGTAAGGGTGCTAACCTTGCAGAGATGACTTCTCTCGGTCTTCCCGTTCCCCAGGGCTTCACAATTTCCACAGAGGCTTGCACACAGTACTACGAGGATGGTCGCAAGATTAACGACGAAATTCAGGCACAGATTATGGAGTACATCGTAAAGATGGAAGAAATCACCGGCAAGAAGTTCGGCGACCTTGAGAATCCCCTTCTCGTTTCCGTACGTTCCGGTGCACGTGCATCTATGCCCGGTATGATGGACACAATCCTCAACCTCGGTCTTAACGAGGATGTTGTTAACGTTATGGCTACTAAGTCCGGCAACGCTCGTTGGGCTTGGGACTGCTACAGAAGATTTATCCAGATGTACTCCGACGTTGTTATGGAGGTTGGTAAGAAGTACTTCGAGCAGCTTATCGACGAAATGAAGGAAGCTAAGGGTGTAACTCAGGATATCGAGCTTACAGCTGAGGACCTTCAGACACTTGCAGGCCAGTTCAAGGCTGAGTACAAGAATAAGATTGGTAAGGACTTCCCCACAGACCCCAAAGAGCAGCTTATGGGTGCTGTTGAGGCAGTATTCCGTTCATGGGACAACCCCCGTGCAAACGTTTACCGTCGTGACAACGATATTCCCTATAGCTGGGGTACAGCTGTTAACGTACAGATGATGGCATTCGGTAACATGGGCGACGATTGCGGTACAGGTGTTGCATTTACACGTGACCCCGCAACAGGCGACAAGGGCCTCATGGGTGAGTTCCTTGTAAACGCTCAGGGTGAGGACGTTGTTGCAGGCGTTCGTACTCCTATGCCTATTGCTCAGATGGCTGAGAAGTTCCCCGAGGCTTACGCACAGTTTGTTGCTGTTTGCGACAAGCTCGAGGATCACTACAGAGATATGCAGGATATGGAGTTCACAGTTGAGGCTGGCAAACTCTATATGCTTCAGACAAGAAACGGTAAGAGAACAGCTAAGGCTGCTCTTAAGATTGCTTGTGACCTCGTTGACGAAGGTATGATCGACGAGAAGCAGGCAGTTGCTATGATTGACCCCAGAAACCTTGACACACTTCTCCATCCCCAGTTCGACCAGAAGGCTCTTAAGGCTGCTACACCTGCAGGCAAGGGTCTCGGTGCATCTCCCGGTGCTGCTTGCGGTAAGGTAGTATTTACTGCTGAGGACGCAGTAGAGTGGAACGAGAGAGGCGAGAAGGTTGTTCTCGTAAGACTTGAGACATCTCCCGAAGATATCACAGGTATGAAGGCTTCTCAGGGTATCCTTACAGTTCGTGGCGGTATGACATCCCACGCAGCTGTTGTTGCTCGTGGTATGGGTACTTGCTGTGTATCCGGCTGCGGCGAAATCAAGATGGACGAAGAGAACAAGAAGTTCGAGCTCGCAGGTAAGGTTTACAACGAGGGCGACTACATCTCCATCGATGGTTCAACAGGTAACATCTATGACGGCATCATCCCCACAGTTGACGCTGAAATCGCTGGCGAGTTCGGCAGAATCATGGCTTGGGCTGATGAGTTCAGAACACTTAAGGTTAGAACAAACGCAGACACACCTGCAGACGCTAAGAAGGCTCGTGAGCTCGGCGCTGAGGGTATCGGCCTTTGCCGTACAGAGCACATGTTCTTCGAGGCTGACAGAATTGCAGCATTCAGAGAGATGATCTGTGCTGATACAGTTGAGGCAAGAGAGGCTGCTCTTGATAAGATTCTTCCTTATCAGCAGGGCGACTTCGAGGCTCTTTATGAGGCTCTTGAGGGTAACCCCGTTTGCATCCGTTTCCTCGATCCTCCTCTCCATGAGTTCGTTCCCACAGAGGAAGCTGACATTGCAGCACTCGCAGCTGCTCAGGGCAAGTCTGTTGCTGACATCAAGGCTCTTATCGCTTCTTTACACGAGTTCAACCCCATGATGGGTCACCGTGGCTGCCGTCTTGCAGTAACATATCCTGAAATTGCAAAGATGCAGACAAAGGCTGTTATCCGTGCAGCTATCAACGTTAAGAAGGCACACGCAGACTGGAACATCGTTCCCGAAATCATGATCCCCCTCACAGGCGAGGTTAAGGAAATGAAGTTCGTTAAGGACGTTGTTGTTGCTACAGCTGATGCAGAAATCGCAGCAGCAGGCGTAGAGCTCAAGTACGAAGTTGGTACTATGATGGAGATTCCCAGAGCTTGCCTTACAGCAGACCAGATTGCTACAGAGGCTGAGTTCTTCTGCTTCGGTACAAACGACCTTACTCAGATGACATTCGGCTTCAGCCGTGATGACGCCGGTAAGTTCCTTTCTGCTTACTATGATACAAAGATTTATGAGAACGATCCCTTCGCAAAGCTCGACCAGACAGGCGTTGGTCAGCTTATGGAGATGGCTATTGCTAAGGGTAAGGCAACTCGTCCTGAGATTCACTGCGGTATCTGCGGTGAGCACGGCGGCGACCCTGTATCCGTTGAGTTCTGCCATACAATCGGTCTCGACTATGTATCTTGCTCACCCTTTAGAGTTCCCATTGCTCGCCTCGCAGCAGCTCAGGCAGCTATCAAAAGTAGGTAGGAGTTCTCTTTCCTTTGAATTACCGCTTGGTTTCAAGGAAGCAGAAGCCTATCGAAAGGCTAACGGCAAATACGTGAGGAAAAATCAATGGAGAGATGCCACAGTAACCGTGGAAATCGACCTTGATTGACAACACAAATAACGATAAGCGTATCATTAGAAATAGTGATACGCTTATTTTTTTGCACATTTGTTGTTTCCTTTTTCTTTATATATAATAAATATGTAAGGAGGGGTTGATATGAAGCACAAGCGATTTATGTATTTGAATAACGAGCAACACAGCACCTTGCTCCGCTGTCTTGTGGAGTTTAAGAACGATCTTGTACGTCAAGGTAGAACTGCAGATATAGTGGACGAGGTAATCCTTAAAGTAATGAAAGCTCCCGTTAAAAAGTTAAGAGTATGACCTACATAACCGCACAGCCGCTTATTCCAAAAGAATA
>JAUNEH010000048.1:0-1363 GCA_030525665.1 Ruminococcus sp. | reverse complement strand
AAAAAGTTAAGAGTATGACCTACATAACCGCACAGCCGCTTATTCCAAAAGAATAGGCGGCTTTTTCTATTCCCCTACATAGCCGATCATTCGCCGTGGTCGGCTAAATCTGTGTAAAGGAGGACACGCAAATGGCGAAAACAAAGGTTATTGCCGTAGCAAACCAAAAGGGCGGCGTGGGTAAAACCACAACCGTATATAATCTCGGAGCCGGTCTTGCAATGCACGGCAAAAAGGTCTTGCTTGTGGATGTTGACCCACAGGGCGATTTAACCAAGATGTTGGGGCAGCGCAAACCCCACGATATGCCGTTGACTCTCGGAAACTGTATGAATGACATTGTTGCGGGAAACGAGGTTACGGATCATCCGGAAATCCTGCATCATTACGAAGGCTTTGACTTTGTACCCGGAAACCGCACTTTATCTGCGGTGGAAACGGGACTTGTCAATGCGTTCAGCCGTGAAACCGTACTGCGACAATATATTGACAGCGTAAAAGACGGTTACGACTACGTGCTACTTGATTGCCGCCCGTCCCTTGGTATGTTGGTAATTAACGCTCTGTCTGCATCCGATTACGTGCTTGTCCCCGTACAAGCGGAGTATTTTGCGGCAGAAGATATGACCGAATTACTCGGCACGGTACGGCAGGTAAAGAGGCAGATCAATCCTAAGTTAGAGGTAGGCGGAATATTCTTGACGATGGCGAATGATACCAACTTCCGCAAGGACGTGGTAAAGGCTATCAAAGAGAACTACAAACGGCACTTTCCCGTGTTTGACACGGTTATCCCCGCTACCGTAAGACTTGGAGAAATCAGCACCAAGGACAAGAGCATATTTAAGCACGACCCCAACGGCAAAGCCGCAAAAGCGTATGCGAACTTGGTAAAGGAGGTGCAAGGAATTGGCGAAAGACAGCGTATCCAGCCTTCTGACCTCAGTAGATGAGCTTTTCACCACCCAAGAGGAACGGGAGATTGCACAGCGAGAAACCGTAATGGATATTCCTCTATCGGAAATCAGTGACTTTCCCAACCACCCATTTAAGGTAACGGTTGATGAAAAGATGCTTGAAATGGCGGACAGCGTAAAGCGGTACGGCGTGTTAGTCCCTGCCATTGTACGACCAAAGCAAGACGGCGGATATGAAATGATTGCCGGACATAGGCGTAAAATGGCAAGTGAGCTTGCAGAGCGATCCACCCTAAACTGTATTGTTCGTAATCTGACCGATGATGAAGCTATTATTATAATGGTGGACTCCAACCTGCAAAGAGAGGTAATCTTGCCCAGCGAAAAGGCATTTGCTTATAAAATGAAGTTGGACGCTATGAAACGGCAAGGACAAAGGACGGATT
>JAUNEH010000006.1:44144-49963 GCA_030525665.1 Ruminococcus sp. | reverse complement strand
GTTGGGGTCGTAAGCTACCCAAGAGCCGTTAGAATACATCTGACCGTCGCCTGCGATATCTGCATTGTCGGTCTTTGCGGAGTCACTGCCTGAACCGTCGTTGAAGATAATACCTGTAAACTCAGTGCTTACCTCAGCAGAATAGATATTACCGCTTACGTTGGTCATGGGGTCGCCGGGCCAAGGTGTGTTTGTACCGCCTGCATCATTCCATGCGTGCCAGTAAACAGAAGACCAGCCGTATGTATTCTCAAAGTAGATTGTGATTGTGTTGTCATTAGGCTGAGTAATAGGCTCAGTAATAACAGGCTGAGATTCTATGGGAACCTCGGAGGGCTCTGTAGCCTGAGTTGTGGGAACCTCGGAAGGCTCTGTCTTGGGAGCTGTTGTAACAGCCTCTGAAGGCTCAGCAGTTGTAACAACCTCTGAGGACTCAGTATTTACAGCAGTAGCTGTTGTAGGAATGAAAATGGGTAAGCCTGTAGGCTTATTATTGGGAGTTGTTGACTCCTCGGTACCCTTGTAAAGCACCTTATCGCCGATTGCATAGTCAACATCTAACTTTGCAATCCATTTCTGAATTGTTGTTACGTCACGGATGTTAAGAGCATCGCTGCCATCAACATTACCGGCAAAAATTGCCTTTTCGTCGAGCTGCTCGAGCTTTGCGATATGCTTCTGAATAAGAGTTGCGTCCTTGATGTTAACCTTCTCAGAACCGTCAACATCACCGAGAATTACGTACTCAGCAGGAACTGAGGGGTCCGGTGCAGTTGTCTTGGGAACTGTTGTAGAAACAGGCTCTGTTGTTGTAGTTGTAGCAACAGGAGTTGTCTCTGTGGGGTCTGTGCCGGGAACAGTTGTTACAACAGGCTCAGAAGGCTTCTCAGAAGGCTCTGTCTTAGGAGCAGTTGTAGGAGCTGTTGTGGGCTTCTCGGGCTCTGTGGGAGCTGTTGTAGGCTCTGTAGTTGTGGGCTCTACTACTGCAGCAGACTCAACTTCTACGAGGATTGTACCCTGAGCACCTGAGTTAAATGTAACCTTGCCGCCTGCAACTGTAGCAGTGTCGCCAGTGTAAGCGTTTACTACCTTTGTGCCGTCAGCGAATGCACCGTTTAATGTAATTGTAGTGCTTGCGTTCTTGTTTGCACCAACTACGCAAACTACTACATCATTAACGCCATTCTTATTGTATGTACGGCTGAATGCTGTACCAGAAGTTGCTGAAAGATTCTTGTGAGAGCCTGCACCAACTGCAACGTGGTCATTACGGAAAGAGCCGACCTTCTGCCAGTGAGCAAGAACGTTCTTGTCCATATTGCTCCAGTTCATGAAGCTTCTGGACTCATGGTCGTGGATAGAACACTCTACATACTGTCTGTTAGTCTCGTCGCCGTAGAAAATCTGAACGCCGCCGGGTAAGAGGAGGAGTGCAGAGCCCTGATAGTAAAGGTCATCACGGCAGAGACCTGTATCGTGAGAAGAAATGTATGTAAGAACATTGAAGTTTGCGTTGTTGTTAATCTGATTTGCGTAATCAGCATATGTCTGGTTAAGGTTACCTACCTTCTTCATACCGTTACAGCCGTTACCCTGGCTGTCACCTGAGAAGGAGAAGTTAATCATGGAATCGAAGCCGTTCTGGTAGTAGTGGTTGTTATCAACACCCTGACCGAAGTTTTCGCCTGTCATCCAGAAATCCTCGTCCCAGTCTGCACCTACTGCGTTAGGATTAGCAGTTCTCCAGTTCTGAAGAGCCTTTGTACAAGCATCATTGAGCTTCTTCCAGCAAGAAGTGTCAACGTGCTTTGCTGTGTCACAACGGAAGCCGTCGATACCATACTCTTCAACCCACTTAGCATACCAAGAAACAAGGTAGTTTAGAACTGTCTTGTTGCCGAGGTTATACTTGGAGAAAGTCTGGTCAATCTCCTGAACCTTTGCGTTGTATGTACCTTCCTTAGTCCACTTGTTCTGGAGAATCTTGGGAAGGCTTACTGTTGCTGTGTTTTCTGTCTTGAAGTCGGGGAGGTATGTAACTGCACCTGTAAGGTCGCCGCCACCGTTGTTATCGTAGCCTGCCATACCTGCACGTACCCAATCTCTGCCCCACCAGTTTGCCCAATCAGAAGCCTGACCGTCGTTGTATTTGATACAACCGTGGTAGTTAGTCTGGTTGATACTGTTCCAGTTGTAGTATACGCTCTTCCAGTTGGAAGTAAGTGTACCGAACTGATACTCGTTCATATCATAGATAGAGTTGTAGCCGGGGTGATTAAGAACAACGTCAAGAACGATACGGATACCGTGCTCGTGAGCTGTGTCAATCATCTCCTTAAACTCTGCCTCTGTACCATAGTTCTTATCGAGCTCTGTAAAGTCGAGGCCATAGTAACCGTGGTAAGAGTAGTGGGGGAATGAGCTTTTACCGTCGCCACCTACTACGTAGCCGTGAGTCTGCTCAAACCAACCTGCAACCCAGATAGCGTTGATACCTAAATCATCAAAGTAACCTTCGTTGATTTTCTGGGTAATACCCTTGAAGTCACCGCCCTGGAAAGCTGCTACTGTGTCGTAGCTTGCCTTTGAGCCGTTTTCGTTGAGACCGCGGTTATAGCTGTTATCGTTGCTTGTGTTACCGTTTTGGAAACGGTCAGTAAGCAAGAAGTAAACAGTTGCGTTGTCCCATGTAAAGTCGGATGCAGATGTAGGGTTAGCAGAAACCTCTGCAATTTCTACCTCTGCGGCACTTGCTGTGAAGCCTACTGCACAGATTGAAAGCACTGTAGCAAGAGTAAGCAATAAACACAGAAGTCTTTTGCATTTGTTCATTTTTATCATCCTTTCGTTTATCACCAAGAAAGTGAAAAAATCCTACAAATACATTATATCAAAACCTTAACTTTTGACAATGGGATAATTATACATAATTATGGCTATTTTTTGTCATATATTACAAAAAATAATTTTTCACGTATTTTTTTGAGACTTTGTAAACATTATAAAAGCCAAAAGAATTGACAAAATTCTTAATACATAATATAATTTCATTTTGATAATAGGGTATTCTGCCCTTGTAATATGATTTTGGGGGTGGCTTTTTATGAAGGACAGCACCATTATCTCGCTAAAGGATATAAATGTAAGCTTCGACGGCGAGGTAATCATCAACAACATCAGCCTTGATATTAAGGACGAGGAGTTTATAACCTTCTTAGGTCCCTCAGGCTGCGGTAAAACCACAACTCTCAGGATTATAGGCGGATTTTTAGAGCCGGACAGCGGTGACCTTTTTTACGAGGGCAAACGCATCAACGGTACTCCGCCCCACAAGAGAAATATTAACACCGTATTTCAGAAATACGCACTTTTTCCTCACCTGAATGTTTTTGACAACGTAGCCTTCGGCTTGAAGCTAAAAAAGCTTCCTAAGGCAGAAATCAAGCAAAAGGTAAAGCACATGCTTTCGGTCGTAGACCTTAAGGGTTATGACAAACGCAGTGTCAGCCAGCTTTCCGGCGGTCAGCAGCAGCGTGTAGCTATTGCACGTGCACTTGTATGCGACCCTGACGTGCTTTTACTTGACGAGCCTTTGGGTGCACTTGACCTTAAGCTTCGAAAAGATATGCAGATTGAACTTAAGCGTATTCAGAAAATGACCAAAAAAACCTTTGTATACGTAACCCACGACCAGGAAGAAGCACTTACAATGAGCGACAGAGTTGTGGTTATGAACAACGGTGTGATTGAGCAGATAGGCACTCCTACCGATATATACAACGAGCCTGCCAACGCCTTTGTAGCTGACTTTATCGGCGAGGCAAACATACTTAACGCTACTATGGTTGAGGATTATAAGGTAAATATATTGGGAACCGAATTCAAGTGCACCGACGCAGGCTTTGGCAAAAACACACCCGTCGACGTTGTAATAAGACCTGAAGACATTTTAGTTGTGCCTGTGGAAAACGGCATTATCTCGGGCAAGGTTGTAAATACGGTTTTCAAGGGCGTTCACTACGAAATGGAAGTTAAGTGCAAAAACTGCACCCTGCTTATTCACTCTACGGCAAGCCAGAGTGTAGGCGAAACCATAGGAATGTACGTAACACCCGACAATATCCATATAATGAACAAGCTCTTCCCCACTCCTTACAATGAGTTTGAGGCTGTGGTTTCTTACTCCGACGAAGAAGAAAACACCACCACAATCATCATTGAAGGCAAAGAGGTAGAAATTAAAGACAGATACTTCGAAAAGGATTCAAAGCTTCACATCGTTTTACCGCCTACAGGCATTTACGTTGCAGGCGACGGTGTAGGTCAGATAGACGACGTCTACATCGAGTCTGTTATCTGGAAGGGCGAATACAACGAAATCATAGTAGAGTCAGACGAAAGAAAGTGGCTGATGCACAGTGCTCAAGACGAGCAGGTTGCTACCTATGCCCCCGTTTGTTTTGACTTCAAGGACGCAGTTATTACCTTAGCAGATAGTGCGGAGGGCGAAAATGAAGTCTAAAAAGTTAGCTCTGCCCTACATTCTCTGGATGCTTGTGTTCGTGCTGGTACCTTTAGGTATGGTTATCGCCTTTGCAATAAGAGACGACGGCGGTAGCTTTACCTTCGAATTCATCAGCAAAGCATGGGGCTACAGGGATGTTTTCCTGCATTCGCTGTGGGTAGCACTTCTTTCCACAGCTATTTGTCTTTTGCTCGCCTACCCCTTAAGCTACATAATCTCACGGGCAAAGGCAAGAACTCAGCGTACTGTTATTATGCTTGTAATGGTACCAATGTGGATGAACTTCCTTCTTCGTATTTATGCATGGGTGGTTCTTCTTTCTAAAGGCGGTCCAATTGATTCGCTTTTAGGGATATTCGGCATACACGTTCCGCTTATAGGCAACACAGGTGCCGTTGTGCTCGGTATGGTTTACGAATTCTTGCCCTTTATGATTTTACCTTTATATACCGTAATGGGTAAGATTGACAAAAGCCTTATTGAGGCAGCACAGGACTTGGGAAGCAATGGATTTAAGGTTTTCAGCAAGGTAGTACTACCCTTGTCTGTGCCCGGTATTGTATCGGGCGTTACAATGGTATTTGTGCCTACTGCAAGTACCTTCCTTGTATCTCAGTATTTAGGCGGCACTGACGACATTATGATTGGTGACGTTATCGAAAAGGTATTCCAGACCGACAGACACACAGGTTCTGCACTTTCGCTCTGCCTTATGGTTATAATTCTGCTGTTCATTATTGTTATGAACCGCTTCGGTGACGAGGAGGCGGTTGGCGTATGAGAAAAATGAAATTTGGCAGTAAGCTTTACATACTGCTTATTATGATGTTTCTTTACGCACCTATTGCGGTGCTTATAGCCTACTCCTTTAATGACGGAAAAACCACCGTCTGGAAAGGCTTTACCTTTGACTGGTACGTTGAGCTTTTCAAAGACTCGTCAATTATGACTTCTCTTTACAACACCTTAACAGTTGCACTTTTAGCCGCGTTGGTGTCTACTCTTTTAGGTACCCTTGCCGCTATCGGTATGTATAACTTCCGTGGTGCTCCCAGAAAGATTTTTCAGACCGTTTCAAACATTCCCATTATTAACCCCGAGATTGTAACAGGCGTTTCTTTAATGCTTTTCTTTACTTTTCTCGGCAGAATGTTTGACTTTGAAATGGGCTTTGTAACGGTGTTGCTTGCTCATATCGGATTTTGCACGCCTTACGTTATACTTTCGGTTGCTCCTAAAATCCGCCAAATGGACCACAACATCTACGAGGCTGCCTTAGATTTAGGCTGTAACC
>JAUNEH010000006.1:37205-44134 GCA_030525665.1 Ruminococcus sp. | reverse complement strand
TTCCGGATTTCTCATAAGCTTTACCTATTCGCTTGATGACTTTGTTATCACATATTTTACCCGCGGCAGTAAGTTTCAGACTTTGCCCATTGAGATATATACCATGATAAGAAAACGTATATCTCCGAAAATAAACGCTTTATCAACTATACTTTTCTTAGTTGTTTTTACAGTTTTGATTATCACCAATATCCGCGATTATAAGGCGGAGAAAAAATTACAGAATTCTAAATAAGGGAGATAGATAAATGAAAAAAACAATCTGCATTTTAATGGTACTTGTTCTCGCAATCGGTGCTACTTTTACACTCAGCGGTTGCGGCAAAAGCTATGACAGCGAAATCAATGTTTTCAACTGGGGCGAGAACATCAGCGACGGCACTTCAGGCTCTATGGACGTTATCAAAGAGTTTGAGGATAAATACAACATCAAGGTTAACTACACCACCTATGAGACAAACGAAGAGCTTTACTCGATTTTAAGCTCCTCCAACTCAAGCTACGATATAGTAATCCCCTCTGACTATATGATTGAAAAGCTTATAGCCGAGGATTTGCTAACAGAAATTAACTTTGAAAACATTCCGAATTACTCCAATATCGCTGAAACCTACAAAAACCTGCCCTTCGACCCCGATAACAAATATTCTGTTCCTTATACATGGGGTGTGGTTGCACTTTGCTACAACACCACAATGGTTAACGGTCAACAGATTAAGGGCTTTGCAGATTTATGGAATGAAAACCTCAAGGGCGATATTCTTATGATTGACAACAGCCGCGATGCAATGGCAATTGCAATGCAGCTTTCAGGCATTACCCCCGACAAATTCACAAAAGCCGAGGTAGATACAGCCGCCAAGAAGCTTTCAGAGCAGAAGCCTTTGCTTAAAAAGTACGTTATGGACATGGTATTCACCGAAATGGAGGGCGAGCAAGCAGCTATTGCTCCCTACTATGCAGGCGACGTTTACTCTATGATTCAGAACAACGAAAACCTTACCTACTGTCTGCCCGAGGAAGGCTCCAACTTCTTTGTTGACTCTATGTGTATTCCAAAGTCCACACAGAACAAAGAAGGTGCCGAGCTTTTCATCAACTTTATGCTTGAGGCTGAGGTAGGTGCTGCAAATGCAGAGTATATCGGCTACTCAACACCTAACACTGCCGCTTTCGAGCTTTTACCCGAAGAGATTAAGTCTTCTGAGCTTATCTATCCTTCCGAGGAATACTTAAGCAAATGCTACTCCTTCGCAGACCTTGACAAAGAAGTTTACTCCTATATGCAGGAAAAATTCATTGAAGTTAAGGCTGAGTAATTAAAAATAATAAATATTAAAGGCGATTGACTTTATTACTGTCAATCGCCTTTTGTTATATGCTTTTCTTTTTCTCTTTATATGCCTTACGCTTGTCTACAAATTTATTGTAAGCCACAACGCCCATAAGCCCCATAGCGGCAGACGCCGCAAAAATAAGGATTGATGTAACAAAGTTTCCTTCGCTTAGCTTATCCCCCACTAAAATTGAGGAAATCACCGAAGGAATCCTCGCCACTGTTGAAATTATAAGAAACTCATGAAACTTAATATTTGTAAGACCTGCAAAGTAAGTAAGCAAATCCTTGGGAGTTCCTATGGTAAAGAACACAAGGAAGATTATGCTTTTAAGCTTTCGCTCATTATTTAAAAATTTAAGGCTGTTAATTTTCTCTCGCGAGACAAAAACCTCAACCAGCTTTACGCCGAATTTGCGAACAAGCAGAAAGATTATAGCCGAGCCTATGGCAGAGCCCCCAAGACAAATCAGAAGTCCGCCCCACGTGCCGAAAGCAAGACCGCAGCCAACCTCAACAACCTCACCGGGAATCAGTGCCACAATTACTTGCAGGACCTGAATCCCAAGGGCAACAAGCCACCCCCAAGCACCAAAGGAATCTATGCGGGTCTGAAACTCCGAGATATGCCCGAGCTCAAATATTCCTACTCTTTTCCACAGAAACCACGTAAGCCATACGCTAAGTGCTAAAAGCACCGCAATCGAAGCAATTGCGAAAATACGCCTTTTTAAAATATACCTTTTTTCAGAAGCATTGCTCTGTTTTATATTTCCTTTTTCCATTTCCCTGTTCAAGCTTTAATCTCCAATACCCTTAAGCTGCATCTGATTTATCTCAGTAAGAGCATCACTAATTACTACCTTTTTGATGATGTTCTTAACAGTTCTGTCAAGCTCACCGTCAACCGAGTAATCTGCAGGAAAAATAAAATCGACCCTGTCTTTAATAAGAAGCTCTTCAACCTTTTTCTTAGAATCATCCTGATAAACAGCAATAGCCTGACCGCCGTAAGCCTTCATCATTTTCATGCAAGGTACGTCGGAAAGACCGTCGCCTATGTAAATCATATTTGTAAAGGGTACACGCTTAGAGTCATCGGGCATAGAGCGATTAAGGTCAACATCATTGGATACATCCAACACACCCTTGTTAATACGGTAAACAAACTGAGTTTTGTTGGTATAGTTTACGGCGGTTTTAGGCCATGCGGCGTTACCCTGCTCGTCATAATAAAACTCGCAGGCAAAAATCTCGGTAAACTTGTCGGCAATAGATGTGCCCTCAATAATTTCCTTCATACCCGACGAGATAACGTAGTGCTCAATTCTGGCTCCCTGCTCCTTACCAAAAGCATTGATACGGTCAAACCAAGTGTCAACGCCATTGTAAAGCTCAACGTTTCTGCCGCTTTCAACAAAGCTTTCGCGTTTTAAAGAAACACCCTTTTCGCGGCATCGTTTTACGCAGGTATACATATACGCAAGAATTCCGTCCATTTTCTGAGCTCTGCCAAAGCCGTTAGCCTCTGCCCAGAAATCCTCACTGCTCATATTAAGCTTAGGGATAAGGTCGTACTCCTGCATATCACGAGTGCAAAGGGTTTTATCAAAGTCATACATAATTGCTATAATAGGCTCTGCTTGCATAAAAACTCTCCTTTGCTTAGATAGTAAATCAGTTTGCTTTGTAAGTTGTAATCTCAACAGACTCAAGAATTACGTCTGTTTCAGGTTTGCTAACCTCACCGCTTCCGTTATCTACCACCTTAACATTGGCAATAGCATCAACTACGTCCATACCGTCAATTACCTGAGCAAATACTGTGTGACCGCCTGATGCTCTTAAAGCACCGTCAAGGTGAATGTTACCGCCGTTTTCCTCGTAAAGCTTGTAAACTTCTTCAGTGATAGCATGCTTTAAGGGGTTAATACCGCCGTTGGCATTAATGAAATCCTCAACTGTGGGATAAGCGGCTGTAAACTGTGCACCGTAAGATGCGGCGTACTGATTATAGTAATTCTCGTACATTGCATACATATCTTCATAATCAGAAATGCTGTCGCGGCTAAAGGAATCTGCGCTCTTCTGATTAATAAAGAACTGGCTGCCATTTGTATTAATGCCACTGTTTGCCATAGCTACAGAGCCGCGGATATTATAAAGAGTATCGGCAAACTCGTCCTCGAAAGCAGAGCCAAAGGCACTTTTTCCGCCTGTGCCGTCGCCCTTTTCGTAGTCGCCGCCCTGAATCATAAAGTCTTTGTATACACGATGGAAAACTGTGTTGTCGTACTTGCCCTGCTCGGCAAGAGTAATGAAGTTCTCTACAGCCTTAGGAGCATTTTCGGGGAACAATCTCCAAGTGATGTCACCCATAGACGTATGAAGAATTGCGATTTTATCGCCTTCGGCAGGCATCTCTAACTGGTAGCCTACCTTATGCTCTGTGTCTTTCTTAACAAGAGAGTTAACAGAAGGCAAAACAACCGATGCATCTGCACCCGAATTATCATCGGTGTCACCATTACAGCAAGCCAAGCTGAAGCCACAGCAAAGTGCAAGAGATGAAAGTAAAATGGTTTTTAAAATACTTTTGATTTTCATAGGTTTTTATCCTTTCGGTTATTTTATTTCCTCGGAGTACTCAATGTCTCCGATAATTCTGTAGTCGCTAACATACGGCTCGCTATTTACCGAGTCCATATATTCTAAGGTTGTGCTTATAGCGGTACCGCCCGAGTCCAGCACCTTAAATTTAAAGGAAACAAGGCTTCCTCCGTTTGTAAAGTCCATACCGTTTAAATTAACAGCGTTGAACTTTATCATATTCTGCATTTCGGTATTACAAACAACCAAACCGCCCGCTACAGGAAACATCTCGGCTGTATCCGCTTTAATAAGCTCAAGCATTCCTGAGTCGTAATTTGTTGTAGCCTGAAAATCCTCTAACGCCTCAGGAGTTTTAAGGTTAAACACATAGTTTATAACGTCACCTGAGTAGCAGGTATAGGTTTTGCCGTCAACGTTTACTATACAGGGCTCATCTGATTTATCCTCATCAAAATCATCATTATAGTCGGGAACAAAAATATTTTCAGTCTGTAATAATTCAGCGGCCTCGGTTTGTGCCTCGGTTACTTTTGCTTCTGTTTCGGCAGGCGTAGTTATGGCTACGCTTGATGAAACAACCATTGTCGGCGAAGTCTCAGCTTCGTCGGGCGTGCTGTCGGGCTTTTCACAGCCGCTTAAAGCCATGGACGAAAAAAACACCGTACAAAGTACTGCGGCTAATATTTTTCGCCTGTTCATAATACATATACCTCCCTATTATAAACATTATTTTAATTATAGCCTTTATTGTTAATTTTTTCAAGTAGAACTAAAAATTTCACACGCTCTACACATAACTTAAATCAAAAAAACATAAGAATGAATACATTGAAATAAAGCGGAGGTTTATAAATGAGCGACTTTTTACCTGAGGGTTGTCTTATAGAAGAGGACACAAACGCCATGTATATGCAGAGCATCACAAGCCTTACCGAGGCCTACAGAGAGCAAAGAATATTAGAGGCAAGGGCGACTGTATGCGACTCTAACCACAACCTGACCGTTGACCTTGGTCCCATTAAGGGTATTATTCCCCGAAAGGAAGGGGCAATAGGAATTAAAGAGGGTAAGGTAAGAGATATTGCGGTTATTTCACGTGTTAACCGACCTGTAAGCTTTGTTATTACAGGCTTTGACCGAGACTCAAGCGGTCAGACGGTGGCTATGCTTTCCCGAGAAAAAGCCCAGCGTCGGTGTATGCAAAGCTTTGTGTCAACACTCTCCTGCGGTGATGTTGTAGATGCACGCATTACCCATCTTGAGACCTTCGGTGCTTTTGCGGATATTGGATGCGGAATCGTGGCATTGATGCCCATTGACACAATTTCGGTATCCCGCATTGAGCACCCCCGAGAACGCTTCGAGGTTGGTATGAACATAAAAGCTATAATAAAATCCTGCGACAACGGCAGAATTTCTCTCAGCCACAAGGAGCTTTTAGGCACCTGGCAAGAAAATGCCGACAACTTCTCGGCAGGCGAAACCGTAGCAGGCGTGGTTCGCTCGGTTGAAAGCTACGGTGCTTTTGTAGAGCTTAGCCCGAATTTAGCCGGACTTGCCGAATGCAAAGAAGGTATTAAGGTGGGTCAACAGGCAAGCGTATACATTAAAAGTATTATCCCCCAGAAAATGAAGGTTAAGCTGATTATTGTAGAAACCTTTGAGGGTAATTATGCCCCGACTCAGCCTAAGTATTTCTTCGAGGGAAATCACATAGACGAGTTCATTTACTCTCCGGAAAACTGCGAAAAATTTATTGCCACCAGATTTTCGTAGCCGCTGTCCTTTTTATCGCCCTCTGTTTGGTTGACAAGAAAAGCCCCTTGGTGTTATGATAAAACCATAACAAAAAGGAGCTGATAAAATGGAAAATTCACTATTGATTATATTAGCTGTAATGCAAGTAGTTCTGCTTGCGGTTACAATAGTTCTTATAATAATTAACTCTAAAAAAAAGTCAGATGGCAGTGATTTGCGAAATCAGATTCGAGAAGACGCAAAAGCTGACGCCGCTATTTTACGTCAGGAGCTTGCAATCTCTACTCAGGCTTCTATAAAGAATATGGGCGAAATGATTAACACAAGCCAAAGCCAGAATATGGCAAGCCTTGAAAACCGTTTCAAGACCTTTTCTTTGGAAAACGAGCAAAAGCTTGACAACATCCGTAAAACTGTTTCTACACAGCTTTCTTACATTCAAGAGGACAACAATAAAAAGCTCGACGAAATGCGTAAAACCGTTGACGAAAAGCTTCAGAAAACCTTAGAAAGCACTATGCAACAGTCCTTCGGACTTGTAAACG
This sequence comes from Ruminococcus sp., assembly GCA_030525665.1. GTDB lineage: Bacteria > Bacillota > Clostridia > Oscillospirales > Acutalibacteraceae > Ruminococcoides. The sequence continues at coordinate 37,882 of JAUNEH010000006.1, read as the reverse complement.
AGCGACTCGAACAAGTTTACAAGGGTCTTGGCGAAATGCAGAACTTAGCCGTTGGCGTTGGCGACCTTAAAAAGGTGCTTTCAAATGTAAAGACAAGGGGTATTTTAGGCGAAATACAGCTTGGTGCTATTCTTAAGGAAATCTTAGCTTCTGAGCAATACGAAGAAAACGTGGTTACCAAGTCAAAGGGTGCCGAGCGAGTTGAGTTTGCCGTTAAGCTTCCCGCCGAGGACGATGGCTTTATCTATCTGCCTATTGACTCAAAGTTCCCTGCCGATACCTATATGGCTTTGCAGAATGCCTACGAAAGTGCAGACGCGGCGGCTGTTGATGCGGCGGCAAAGCTTCTTTTGACAACTCTAAAAAAGGAAGCCAAAGACATTCACGATAAGTACATAGAGCCCCCCTACACCACCGAATTCGCCATTATGTTTTTGCCTACCGAGGGACTTTATTGTGAAGCTGTAAACCGCGGTATGATTGAGATTTTACAGCGAGAATACAAGGTAAACCTTGCAGGTCCCAGCACCATGGCGGCACTTTTAAATTCACTTCAAATGGGCTTTAAAACCTTAGCAGTTCAGAAGCGAAGTGCAGAAGTATGGAAAGTTCTTGGCTCTGTTAAAAATGAATTTGAGAAATTCGAAAAGGTTATTGACGATACCCAAAAACGTTTA
>JAUNEH010000006.1:27308-37185 GCA_030525665.1 Ruminococcus sp. | reverse complement strand
CTCTGAGCTTGATAAGCTTGTAGGCGTAAGAACCCGAGCAATAAACCGCCACCTGAAAGCAGTAGAAACCAATAATATTCCTATAGAGACATTCTCAGTAAATATGCCGCCTTTAGGAGATGAAGATTAAAAATGAAAGCCTCACCACAAAGGTGAGGCTTAGTTTTATTTTACAAACCTTTTTGCATAACCGCATCTGCGGCAAAGGTCTTCGGTAACATCTCGGGTCTGAAAGGATTTTTTGAGATTTTCGGCACGGTCACTCTTAAGTATTTCTTCAAGGTTACTTTCAAAAATGTTGCCCAGATTAATGGTACCTTCTGCATCTAAGCAGCATGGTACCACCGTACCGTCGCAGAGAACACCTATCTGGTCACGAAGTCCGTAGCATGAATGGTTACCGCCTATATCCTCTGCCTTTTTGTCGGGCCAATCAAAAAGCTCGCCCCATTCTAAAAACACATACTCACAAAGCTTGTATCCCGAATATTGCTCCTGCCACTCACCTTCAAAAGCCTTGTGCATCTTTTTTAATATCTCATTATTAAGGCTATCAAAACCGCCTTTGTTCCAAAGCCGCATTACGGCAATTATTTTATTCTCCGCCGCCTTTTTGCAAAAGCCAAAGCACATATCAAGGTAATCATCAAGGCTCATTCCTATGGAGTTAACCTCGTAAGAATGCAGAGAAATGCTGACCTTCCTTAAAGCTTTTGCATTTAAAAGCACATCTTCCCTGTCACCCAGCAAAGTGCCGTTGGTGGTAAGGTTGACCTTAAAGCCCAGTTCTTCCGAAATTTCAAAAAACTCAGCCAAATCGGGGTGCAAAAGCGGCTCGCCTAAAAGATGAAAATATAGAAAATCCGCAAAGCTTTTAAGCTTAGTTGCGGCAATTTTAAATTCTTCTATAGAAATAAACTTTGGCTCACGTATTGTCCCATGGCAAAAACTGCAACTAAGGTTACATACATTTGTAATTTCAAGATAAGCTTTTCTTGGCATAATTCCACCTACAAAAACAGCCCGAACAAATCGGGCTTTAGTTTTTTATTAAAATTAACCGCCGCAGAAGCACTTTTTATAATTCTCAATAGCAGAATTGATAACCTCAATGGCTGCGTCCCTGCCTCTTACAGAGTCAACCTTTGTATCCTTACCCTCAAGGTTTTTGTAAACCGAGAAGAAATGCGTCATCTCCTGGAATACGTGCTGAGGAAGCTCGTTTATCTCTTTGTACATATTGTAATTTGGGTCGCCAAAAGGAATTGCAATAATCTTTTCGTCGTGTGCACCGTTATCTACCATATCAATAACACCGATAGGATAGGCATGCACAAGGGTAAAAGGCTTAATAGACTCTGCACAAATCACAAGAACGTCAAGAGGGTCCTTGTCATCACCATAGGTACGTGGAATAAACCCGTAATTCGCAGGATAATGAGTAGATGTATAAAGTATACGGTCAAGCATTAAAAGGCCTGTTTCTTTATCAAGCTCATATTTATTTTTACTTCCCTTTGCGATTTCAATAACCGCCATAAAATCCTCGGCAAAAATACGCTCCTCGGATATATCATGCCATATATTATTCATATTTGTCACCTCAAGACATAATCAGTTAATCTATTCTACCACAGCATATATTAAAAATCAACAAAAATTGCAGAGCATAAATAGCGAAAAACTCCGAATTTTCTCACAAAAAAACATTGCAATGCGAGAAAAATTATTTTATAATATTTTTTATAATTCGGTTTATAATTTACTGTGAGGTGTTTTATATGGATAACAACAAAAGACCCGAAACCATGCAACGTATCACAACTAAAGAGCTTGCAGACGCTTTTATCAACCAGCAGATTGAAGCAGTTCGTGCTCAGGTTGGCAACAAAAAGGTGCTTTTAGCTCTTTCAGGCGGCGTTGACTCTTCTGTAGTAGCGGCTCTGCTGATTAAGGCTATCGGCAAACAGCTTGTGTGTGTACATGTTAACCATGGTCTTATGCGTAAAGGCGAAAGCGAAGCAGTTATCGAAATGTTTGGTAACGAGCTTGATGCTAACCTTGTTTATGTTGATGCAACCGACCGTTTTCTTGACCTTCTTGCAGGTGTTGCTGACCCTGAGAAGAAGAGAAAGATTATCGGTGCTGAGTTTATTAATGTTTTTGCTGACGAAGCAAGAAAATTAGAGGGCATTGAGTTCCTTGCACAGGGCACAATCTATCCCGATATCTTAGAGAGCATTAAAGCTGCCGAAGGCAAAAAGGCAGTTAAGTCTCACCACAATGTCGGTGGTTTGCCCGAGGACCTTAACTTTGAGCTTGTAGAGCCTATCAAGCTTCTCTTCAAGGATGAAGTAAGAGTAGTAGGTGAGGCTTTAGGTCTTCCTCACGCAATGGTTTACCGTCAGCCCTTCCCCGGTCCGGGCCTTGGCGTAAGATGCTTAGGTGCAATTACAAGAGACCGACTCAACGCATTAAGAGAAGCCGATGCAATCCTTCGCGAGGAATTTGCAAATGCAGGCTTAGAAGGCAAGGTTTGGCAGTACTTTATTGCTGTGCCCGATATCAAGAGCGTTGGCGTTAAGAATGAAAGCCGCTACGAGGGTTGGCCTGCTATTATCCGTGCCGTTAACACCACAGATGCCATGAGTGCAACTATCGAAGAAATCGACTATGCACTCCTTCACAAAATCACAAGCAGAATTACAAACGAGGTAGAGGGCATCAACCGCGTGCTCTATGACCTTACCCCCAAGCCCATCGGCACTATTGAGTGGGAGTAAAGATTAATAATTATATTAAATAATATGGCAGACGGTAGCCTATACCATCTGCCATTATCTTTATACATAACACTCTATTATCAAGTATAAAGTAATGCTCGTAAGAAAACACACGCATGCTGTACTGAATTTATGATGGAGTTTTGAAATGAAGAATTTAAATACTACCTTACCATTTAGATATCCCGGTGGCAAGTTCTATGCTATTAATTTATTAGAACCGTTTTGGGATTCAGTTGAACACACAGAATATCGCGAACCATTGGCAGGTGGTGCAACTGTATTTTTTGCAAAACCAAAAGCTACAAAAAACTGGTTGAACGACCTTGATTCAGAACTGATGATTTGCTATCAATCGATGCAAAATCCAGACAGCAGGGCAAGAATGGCCTTAGAATTAGCCAATGAAACCGCCACAAAAGAAAGATGGAAGGAAATTTTAAATACTCAACCAAAAGACAACTATGAAATAGGAAAAAGATATTACTTTCTTAATAGAACATCATTCAGTGGAAAGCTTGTTTCGCCAGCTTGGGGGTACCGACCTAAAAGGAGCTTACCACCTGAAAGATGGGGCGAACGTATAATCCCTTGCGGTAAGTACTTGGAAAATGTAAAGCTTACAAATATAGATTTTTCCGAAGTAATACGTGCTGATGGAAAAGATGTACTATTATACGTAGACCCCCCGTATTTCTTGCCTCCAAAGCACAAGCATTATAGATTTGGTTTTGACTTAAAAGATCACATAAGACTTGCTAACGAATTAAAAAACACAAATCACAAATTCTTTTTAACTTATGATGATTGCCAAGAAATAAGAGATTTATATAGCTGGGCTAATATTTTTCCTGTAGAGTTTTTCTACCGCATTGATAATTCCTCAGCTCGAGGTGGTAAACGAAAAGTCGGATTCGAGTTAATAATCACCAACTTTGAATTAAAAAACAATCAATTAAAGCTGGAGTATTAATATGAACACTTACTTGGCTACTCCTTATATTCCCGGAAAGCAAAAGGTAAAATCCCCGCTTAGATATCCCGGGGGTAAGTTTTATGCACTGAAACACATTATGCCCTATATAGAGTGTGTGGAGCATGATGAATACAGGGAGCCTTTTTTGGGTGGCGGCTCTGTTTTCTTTGCAAAAACGAAAGTAGAATATAATATATTAAACGATTTAGAAAAAGAAATTATTAACTTTTATAAAGTTATTTCTAATGATAGCATGCGATGTGAACTACTTAATCGATTCCAAACTGAGGTAGCGAATAAAGAAAGACATACCGAAATCAAACACATGCAGCCCGCCACTCTTTTAGAAAAGGCTTTTAAAACATATTATTTAAATAGAACGTCATATTGCGGTATAATTAATGCCCCTTCGTGGGGATATGCAGAAGGAAAAAGTTCTCCGCCGAAAAATTGGGGAAAGTTTATTGAAAGTGCAGCTGAAAAATTAAGAGGTGTTGAATTGTTCTCCCTAGATTATGCCGAGATTTTAAAACTTCCCGCAAAAGGAAAAAGTGTCTTGACTTATTTAGATCCTCCGTATTTTCACGCAGATCAACGACGTGCATATACCAAACCATTTACATTAGACGAACACTTGAGGTTAGCAGATAATTTAAGCCATTATTCTCACAAATTTTGCCTATCATATGATGATTGTTCTGAAATTAGAGAATTGTATAAATGGGCAAATATTTATGATGTGAGTTGGCTTTATAATACTGATAATAAACCCGGCGAAAAAAGAAAAGCATGTAAAGAACTTATCATTACTAATTATGACGTAAAGCATATATAAAGGCTCGCTTTGCTACAAGCGAGCCTTTATGCTTATAATTCGGGCGCCCATTTATTCATCCAAGACGAATCAATGCGATAATTTTGTAATTCTTTATATGAAATGTATTGGTGAGAAGCAACTCTATTAGTATAAACGTGATGTTTTCTTAACTTAGACATCGGAATACAATAGAAATTCCAGTGGTAATCATATCTTTTAAATGTATGAATCGATAGCGTGTTGGAATAAGGCGGGTCAATAGCAATAATAAGGTTTTCAAAATCTGTAACTTTATATAACCTGCTTTGAGTTGGGTGATCATTAACCCTGCCTCTTGAAAGCTGTGATTCACAATCGATTGTAGTATTAATTCCGTCTAATGTAGTTCCATTCCAAGTTAATCCTTTGATTTGGAACCTAACATAATTGTTGTTAATATTTTTCAAAACCAAATCGCATTTATCAGGACGCTCTAAACCAGTAATGGTTGTAGGATATGCTTTGATTCTATGTGCTACAAGGTTTTTTAATAAAATATGTTCTCTAATGAATCCTCGCATATTCATATCCCAAACTCTAAAATTATCCTTGATAAAGATAGCTCTTAAAATATAGTCACTTTTCAATTGTAATAATTTACTTGATATAGGCAAACATTCATTGTTTGTAGGAGACAGCAAACCAGCAGGGAAATGCATATTTCGACTAATATCAAGTTGTTTGAAGTTGTTATTTATAGCAGAATTATCAATGTTCAGGTACATAGGGCTTTGTATATGATTTGAATGCTCCGAAACTCTAGGAAGAGATTCTTTTGGCACAATTAATACTGTAAATGGCTCATATGACACCAATCCTACAAGGAAATCTGCAAAATCTTCAACTTTATGATAATAATCTACAGATTCGGTTTGGGATTTTGCTCCGTGTGTTTTGTGGGTTTTATATGAAACAATCCCTGCTGAACAACCGTTTACAAATGGAGTTTTCAGTTGAAGAGAATAATCGTTTACGATTCTATCAATGTCAGTGTCGCCACCAACTTCTATGCAATTAATATCATTTATAGCCATCATAGCATCAAAGACTACTTCAAAAGCGTGTCCTTTAATAGTACGAGAGACTTCTGAATGATTGGCGATTACACTATCAAGCTCCTCTCTTGTTATGCACATTACAGAACACAAAATATCTGCTTTTATTTCGGGATGCAAATCCCCGACTTTTTTGCCGAAAAATTTTTCTGCTATATCTATTATTTCATTTATTCTTCCACCACAAACGTTTTTTATAAGAAAGTCTTCGAATCTATTCATAGCTATTCCTCCAAAAACAATTTGTAAGTCTCGATTTCAAGGGCATCGGCAATACGCTGAATGTTTTCTAAAGAAATACTTCTTCGATAACATTCTATTGCACTTATATAGGTTCGGTGCATACCACACTTACCAGCAAAAGCTTCTTGCGATATTCCTAAGGCGGTGCGATATTTCTTTAAGTTAGTTCCAAATACTTTTACAATATCCATAGTTTCAATCCTCCTCTTTTTATATTTTAATAATGTTGTAGACTATAAATCTACATACAATAAGTATCTGGGGTTTTAAGCACAATATAAATATAGTTGACATAGTAATATAAAACAAAGATAAAAACCTAACGATAAAACATAATAGAAAGATATAATTAAGCGAGTGGGAATAATAATTTTTGTATTTCAATCAAACAGGCTGTCTTGCTTTTGTTCGCAAGACAGCCTGTTTATATGTATGCATATTAAATTTCGGACAGCTTTACCACTGACACCAAAAATTCTGCAGGAACTTCATATGTTAGATAAACCGAGCCGGCTTCAGCCGGTTCATTTTTTATCCAGCACCCCACACTGCTGTCATTGGTAAAAAAAGGATACCCCTCATTATACATTTTCGAGGTGTCAATTTTTATAATCACAGGGTCATCTTTTAGAGATGAAAAATATTCTATGTATTCCTTTGATGCCGCTAAAAACACAACAGAAGTTCGGTGGTTGAATATACCATTTTCAAATACACCTTCGGCATTTGTTTTTTCTGTAATATGATACAAAAAAGCAGGAATACTTTGTGTTTGAGTATAAACCATAGGCATATATCGCACCAAATAAAAATACGACTTAACATTTAGCATAAACTGATATTTATAAAAGGGAATGTTACGATTTTTCACGAATAAACGAAATGACCTGATAACAGATATAAATCTTTTACCTGAGGGCAAACGGTCTTTTATTCCTTGAATAAAAACTTTAAATGTCATTTCTTCACCCCTTGGTAACCTATTTTTATAATTATATCATTAGTAATACTTCTTTTCAATACGTCTGTCGGTCTTACTCACATTGCAACTATGCTAATACTATGGTACAATAAAGACGAAAGGAATGGTATTATGAAACATAAAGGTAAAGCAAAGCAAAAAAGAAAAATTATCAAAACTATTATTGTATCACTTCTGATACTTGCGGTACTGTGCGTTGGCGGAGTATTCGGTATCAACGCTTACGTTAAGGGAGTCGGCAAAAAGCTTGTTGTTACTCCCGAGGACGCAACCGAACTTAAAAACATTGACTGCATTCTCGTTTTAGGTTGCGGTGTAAGAGACGACGGTACACCCTCTGATATGCTGAGAGACAGATTAGAACGAAGCATTGAGCTTTATTTTTCGGGCGTTGCACCAAAGCTTTTGATGAGTGGCGATCATGGCAGAGTAGAATACGACGAAGTAAACATTATGAAGCAGTACGCCATAGACAAGGGCGTGCCTTCTGAAGATGTTTTTATGGACCATGCAGGTTTTTCAACATACGAAAGCATATATAGAGCAAAAGAAATATTTATGGTCGAAAGCATGGTTATTGTTACGCAGGAATACCACCTCTACCGTGCTCTTTTCCTTGCCGATAAATTCGGACTTACCGCCCGAGGTGTCGCATGCGATTATCACATCTACGCAGGGCAAAAAATGCGTGATGCAAGAGAAATCCTTGCCCGAAATAAGGACTTTTTTACCTCAATTTTCAAGCCTTACCCCACCTACTTAGGTGAAGCAATCCCCGTAAACGGCGATGGCAATCTTACTAACGACCGATAAATATATAGAAAAAGCTGACAGCACAAAAAACTGTCAGCTTTTATTGCTATTGAAAAGTTATGCTCTCTGTGCTAAAATGTACTGAGATTTTTATAAAGTAAGGTAATATTGGGATGAAAGATTTTAAGAAGGGGCTTAAGGCAGGTATACCTATAGGACTCGGGTATCTGTCAGTGTCCTTTGCTTTTGGAATTATGGCTGTAAGCCTTGGCTTTAAATGGTGGCAGGCGGTGCTTATTTCTATGACTAACCTTACCTCAGCGGGTCAGCTTGCTGGCATAGAAATTATGATAAACCCTGCTCAGTACATAGATATGCTTTTAAGCCAGCTTACAATAAACGTTCGTTACTCGTTTATGTCGATATCTCTTTCGCAAAAGGTAACAACTCAGTTTAGCGGTATTAAAAGGTGGATTTTAGGCTTTTTTATGACCGATGAAATCTTTGCTGTTGCCGCAAACGAAAAGGAAGTAAGCGTTAAGTTCTTTTCGGGGCTTACGGTTTTCCCCTACCTCGGCTGGGCAACGGGTACTCTTTTAGGAAGTGTGCTGGGCAATGTTCTTCCTGCTGTAATTATGAACGCCCTATGCCTTGCAATTTACGGAATGTTTGTGGCTATTGTTGCACCTAAAGCTAAAGAATCGCTCAGCTTGCTTTTGGTAGTAGGCATAGCAATTGCTCTTAGCTGTGCTTTTTATTATCTGCCATTCTTAAGCACTGTATCAAGCGGACTTGCGATTTGCATTTGTGCCATTGCTGCCGCGATTTTCGGTGCAATAGCTTTCCCCGTAAAGGAGGAAAACACAAATGGATAACAAAAGCTTTTTTATCTACCTGCTTATTATGGCAGGTTCCACGTATTTAATCAGAGCTGTTCCGTTTGCGGCAATAAGCAAGAAAATCGAAAACAAATTTATCCGTTCTTTTCTTTACTATATCCCCTACACAGTGCTTTCTGCTATGACATTTCCTGCGGCACTTTACGCCACAGGCAATATTTACGCCGCCGCTTTAGGACTTTTGGTGGCAATACTTTTTGCTATTAAAGGCAAAGGGCTTACGGTTGTTGCCGTCGCCGCCACAATAACTGTTCTCGTTGTAGAAATTTTTATGACATATATAATATAAATTGTGAAAGGATGTATTTGAATGTTTTCCTTTGAAAGCGATTACACCGAAGGTGCACACCCTTTAATACTTGATGCACTTGTGCGTACAAACATGGAGCAGTTAAGCGGCTACGGATTTGATAAATACTGCAGTAGTGCCAAAGAAAAAATCAGAAAAGCCTGCGGCATAGATGACGCTGAGGTTTTCTTTATTTCCGGCGGTACTCAGACAAACCAAATTGTTATTGACACTGTGCTTAACCCTTACGAAGGCGTAATAAGCACCACCACAGGTCACATTGAAGGCCACGAAGCAGGTGCTGTTGAATTTACAGGTCACAAGGTGCTTACTGTCCCCCACCACATGGGAAAAATGGATGTCGCTGACCTTAAAAATCTTCTTGAGAGCTTTTATGGTGATGATAACCATGACCACATGGTTTTTCCCGGTATGGTTTACATTTCTCACCCATCTGAATACGGCACACTATATACTCTTGACGAGCTGACTAAACTGAGCAAAATCTGTAAGGAATACAATATTCCTCTTTTCCTTGACGGAGCAAGACTTGGCTACGGTCTTATGAGCCAAGGCACCGACGTTACTCTCAAAGACATTGCAAGACTTTGCGATATATTCTATATTGGTGGTACAAAAGTTGGTGCACTATGCGGTGAAGCAGTTGTGTTTACTCATAATAACGCCCCCAAGCATTTCTTTACAAGCATAAAGCAACATGGTGCACTTCTTGCTAAGGGCAGACTTTTAGGCGTGCAGTTTGATACACTGTTTACTGATGACCTTTACTTTAAAATTTCCAAAAATGCTATTGATAAAGCTGACAGAATGAGGCTTGCTTTCAAAGAAAAAGGCTACAAGTTTTTTATAAACACTATCACTAACCAGATTTTTATTGTTCTTGAAAACACAAAGATGCAAGAGCTTAAAAAATCCGTTTCCTTCGGCTTTTGGGAAAAATACGATGACAACCATACTGTTGTTCGTTTTGCTTCAAGCTGGGCAACCACCGACGAGGCTGTGGACAAATTAATAGAACTG
>JAUNEH010000006.1:0-27298 GCA_030525665.1 Ruminococcus sp. | reverse complement strand
TGATTTAAAAGAAAACTCTCGGCTTATATTAAAAGCCGAGAGTTTCATTATGATTAATTTTATTTTTTCTTGTTTTTCTTTTTGCCTACAAGAAGCATAAAAAGTGTTAGCGCTGCAAGATAAAAACTTGCCAGTGCAAGAGTAATCCACACTGCTGTGTCACCGTTAGCTGCATACTTAACTAATATAAGCACAGGAAAACCGAAAGCTATACCGAAAGAACTGCCTACAACAAGCTGGTTTGAAGCAGGGGTTTCAAACTCAGGGTCAATTTCTCTTAAAAGAAGCACACCCGAGCTTATTGTACCTGTAAGCATACCGAACATACCAAGAAATGCTTCATACTTATAGTTGGGATAAATCTTATCACACAAGAACTTAAGATACAAAAAGGTAACCAAACCGCCCACAACAGAAAGTAGAATAAATGGTACCCAATAACCCTTAAGGTCAGAAATATCAATACTTGCAATACCTGTGATAATCATAAGGTCAAAGGCAAGACCCGAAATCCTGCTTAAAAGATAATTGTTCTGATACTGTCGGGTCATAAGCTTTGTTTTGCGAAGACCGGTAATACAGGAACGGACAATTATTGCAACAAGTGAGCCTAATATAAAGTTAAAGCCCCAAACAAAAGAAGACACCGTGTTCTTAAGTTCGTCAGAAATAAGCCCTGCCAACGACTCGATACCAAGAGTAAGCAGGAATGTAAGAAGATAAACCATACCCACAAGTGCAAACTGAATGCTGAATTTATCAATAGACTCTGCAATGGGTATTTCGTTTGCGTGCTGATAAGCGTCAACAGTTACCGAGCCTGAAATGTTGCGTTTATCTTTTACTCTTTTAAGCTTGCCTTTTTTGCTGAGCACATTAAGATAAATAACACCGCAAACACAGGCACACAAAAAGCCCATAGCCGCAAGAGAAAGACCGAAGCTCTTGCCGCCTGCCATACCTGACTGCTCGTAAAGAGTACCAATATTATTAGCTTGACCGGGGCCTTGACCATAAGCCATAGGAAGCAAAACACCACTTGCCTTGAAAAGGTCAGGCATAAATGTGTAGGCAAGCGTCATTGTAATAATAAGGCCTGCCACTGCCTGCACAAGATATGTACCAACTATAAGGGCACCGCTTTTTGCACCTGTAAGTGCTGTTTCCGAGGTATCTTTTTCGGGGACCTTCAATGATAGGGCAATAAATCCGAAACCAAGTGAATGGTAAGTAATTTTCTCAAGAAAAATCGGGTCAATATTAATTATTCCCGTTGATTTAATGGCGAGAAGAATAAAACCTGCAATAACTGCTGTAGGCATAAGGCTGTTTTTAATAAACTTAACCTTTCGTCTTAAAATATTCGACAGGATAATAAGTGCCGCTATAATTCCGACCTGAATTATCGGATTCCAAAGCGAGGTATTTGCTGCAGAATAATCCATTATATTTTCGCCTCCGTTAAAGCTTTATTTTTTATAGCTCCGAAATAGAGCATAAACTTAAGAGCATTGGTGTCCTTAGGAGTAATAACCTCGTAGTAATCTTTACCCACCGAGAAAACCAAGGCATTCTGGCCATGCATAGCCAAGTCAGACATATCGGATACAGAAACTTCAAACTGCCCTACCTTAAAGCTTTTTGGGGTCATAGTAAGCCTTCCCGAAGAAACCTGAGTTTCGATATGATTTTTAACTGTAGACATAACCGCATTTTCTGTAGTATAGGCTATACCTGCCTTAAGGTCGTTCTCAATTTCATGCTTCTGCCAGTCTGAAAGCTCTTTAACGGTTTTTTGTTTTATTCCTTCAATCATTCCGTACTCTGTGTACTTAAAGGACAATCCGCATTCACTGCACAGTACAGTGTCTCCATCTGAGCTTAAAGTCTCGCGTTTGCCGCACTTGGGACAAATGAAAAGCAGTTTTTCCAAGCTTTTTGCAAGGTTTTTGCCTTTATATCTCTGAGGATTTGCCATCTGTCGATCATAGGCATCCTCATACAAGTCGGTAATGATAATATTATAAATTTCATCAGCAGACATTGTACTAAGCTGTTCCTTTGTGTAAACATTCTGCACCTTACCGCTGATTTTACCGCGACGCAGATTTATGCTCCACATAGGGCTTACAAAATAACCGCCTGTAATTTTATAGGTAACCAGTCCGCACTTAGCACTTTGAATAAGCTTTGCCGTCGAGGGTAAAATTGGATTTGTAACACCGTCCCAGCTTCTTGCACCCTCGGCAAACATACATACGTTTTTGCCCTTACGCACATGCCTTATAATATCAAGCACAGTGGCAGAGGCTACGGTGCCTTTGGGTCTCATTATGGGTTCGAAGCCCCATTTTAAAAGCTTGTAGGCAAACTTCCACCTTGAAATATGCTCGCTACCTACCAGATACATGTTTTTCTTAAAGCTTACGCCTACAAACACAGGGTCCCAATCGGTTACATGGTTGGAAAGCACTATATAATTTTCGGGCAAGTCCTTAGCTATTTCGTATTTATAGCCAAATTTCAATCTTAGAAAAAGCCCGACAGGTGCCCTCAGCACAGACCATACAACCTTATGACGCTTTTTCACCAAACCCCTCCTTTCGGTGAATACATATATAGTTATTTTAACACAAATAATTATAAAAATCTATAGCATTTTGTAAAACAAATCAAAATTTGTCATCTCAAAATTGTGGTAATTAATTTGACATGAAATATAGGCTATGATAATATATTCACTATAAAAGGAGATGCTTAACTATGCCTAAAATTTACACGTCTGCTGATATGCTTATTGGCAACACTCCCTTGCTTGAGCTTACAAATATTGAAAAAAGCCTTAACCTGAAGGCTAAAATTCTTGCAAAGCTCGAATTCCTCAATCCCGGCGGCTCGGTAAAAGACCGAGTTGCAAAGGCAATGATTGACGAATATGAGAAAAAAGGAATCCTCGGAAAAGATTCTGTAATTATCGAGCCCACGTCAGGCAATACAGGCATAGGACTTTCTTTGGTTGCCGCCGCAAGAGGCTACAAAGTTATTATTGTAATGCCCGACTCTATGAGCATGGAAAGACGAGTTTTAATGAAAGCATACGGTGCTGAGCTTGTGCTGACCGACGGAGCCAAAGGTATGTCAGGTGCTATCGAAAAAGCCGAAAAGCTAAAAAGCGAAATCCCAAACAGCATTATTGCAGGGCAATTTACCAACCCTGCAAACCCCAAGGCTCATTTTGACACCACAGGTCCCGAAATTTTTGAAGATACAGAGGGTCAGGTTGATGTTTTTGTTGCAGGTGTGGGCACCGGCGGCACAATTACAGGCACAGGCAAGTACCTTAAATCAAAGAAAAGCAACATACAAATCGTAGCTGTAGAGCCCGACACCTCGGCTGTGCTTTCGGGAAAAAGTGCAGGAAGTCACAAGCTTCAGGGCATTGGTGCAGGCTTTATTCCCGAAGTATTGGATACAGAAATCATCGACGAAATCATTGCTGTATCAGCCGAAGATGCCTTTAACGCAGGCAGACTTATAGGCAAAACCGAAGGAGTTCTCGTTGGGATTTCCTCGGGTGCCGCACTTTTTGCGGCTATTGAGCTTGCTAAGAAAGAGGAAAACAAAGGCAAAAACATCGTTGTGCTTCTTCCCGACACAGGCGACAGATATCTTTCTACAGAACTGTTCTCGTAAGCTTTATTGCTCCCTTTTGAAGGGAGCAATTTTTATACAAATATTAGTTGATTTTTGGCTTATATGCTGATATAATTGTTTTATATGTTTGAAAGGCGGTGGAAAAATGCAGGACACAGAGTTACTTAAATACGGTAAATATTTAACTTCTCTTATCTCTTCTGTAATTCTTAACACCCAACCGCCCGAACCCTTTGAGGGTATAGACTGGACTAAGCTTTTCAAGCTTGCCAAAAAGCACGATACTGCTACTATAGTTTACGATGCCATAGAAAATATGGAACTTCCTAAAGATGCCCGCACTCTTTTTGTTAACAATAAAAATCGAATTGTGGCACGTACTACACGGCAAGCTATTGAGGCTGACAAGATTTTCAGAGAATTTGAAAAAAACAACATCAGGTATATCCGTCTTAAGGGTATTCATATAAAAGATTTTTATCCTGCTCCATATATGAGAGTATTTGGCGACGTAGATGTTTATGTAAGCAAAGAAGACAGAGAAAAAGCCAAGGACCTAATGAAAGTCTTAGGCTACGAATTAGATTGTGCTATTGATTACCACGACGAATATAAAAAAGATGATTTTTATATTTATGAGATACATAGCCCCATTGTTTCTGAAAATTCCTTTCACCATGATGTTTTTTCAGACCCATTTAATAAAGCAATTGCTATTTCCGAAAACAATCTTAACTATGTTTTAAACAACGAATACTTTTATCTTCATTTATTTTTTCATTTATACGGACATTTTATCCATAATGGTTGCGGCATACGACTCTTTACCGATTTACTCGTATTTCAACAAAGCATCAAAGATACAAATTATGAGTTTATAAAATCTGTACTTAAACAATACGACTTGCTCGACTTCTATAACACTGTTCAAAAGCTTATTGATTACTTTTTCTTTAATGGTACTGCAAATAAGAACACCTTAGCAATAGCCGAATTTATTTTTAAGTGCCGTCCCAACGAAACCAGCGAAAATCGACTTGCTAATTTTAGCTTTTGGGGAAAAATCAAGTATTTATTAAAAATCTGGTTTCCTCCCGCCAAAGAGCTTGCATTCAGGTATCCTGTACTTGAAAAGGCACCTGTATTGCTCCCTGTATGCTGGGTAAGACGTATTTTCTACTCACTGTTTTTCAATCGTTCTGCTTTTACAACGCAGGTAAATAATGTTAAAAAATTTAACAGCGAAGAGTTTAAGGAAATAAAAAACGCACGAGACTTGGCTACTAAAAACAAATAATACAATTTTGACCGCAGATTATCTTATCTGCGGTCATTTTTAATTCATATTGCTTTCTGCTATACTTTCAAGCTCGGCGTAGGCTGTTTTTTTCATAGGAGTTTTAGGTATATTTCTAATAAAGAATATTTCTTTTGGCTTTGCCTGCAAGGAAATATAGCTCTCAAGGTGTTTTAAAAGCTCCGTTTTTGTATCTTCACTTTCATCTCGGGGACTGTTAAGCACCGCAAAAACCACTACTGCCTGAATCTTCCTTTTATCCTTAACACCAACCACACAGCAATCCTTTACCTTTTCGTGCATTAAAAGCACCTTTTCGATCTCGGAAGGGTACACGTTATAACCATTGGTAACAATAATCCGCTTTAGTCTTTGCTTAAAGTAAACAAAACCGCTATTATCCATAAAACCTATATCTCCCGTATGAAGCCATACCCTGCCATCACTGTGCGTTTTCAGAGTCTTTTGTGTTTCGGCTTCGTCGTCAAAATAGCCCTTCATAACCATATTACCCGAAATACATATTTCTCCTGCTTCGCCAGAGGGAACCTCGTCGGCAGTATTGATTTTTACAATTTTATAAAGGGTGTTAGGGTAAGGCTTTCCAACGCTTTGGGGCCTTTGCTCCTTATCCGGCATAAGACATGACGCCGCCACGCACTCGGTTAAACCAAAGCCCTGACGTATCTGAACTTTAGAATTATGCCGTAGTAGAAAAATATTAAAGCTATGCTGAAGCTCTGTACTCAGACTGTCTCCGCCTGAGAAAACTCCCAAAAGGCACGATAAATCTGCCTTTTCCAACACTTTTGAATTCATAAGAGGTTCAAGCATTGCAGGCACAACAGCTAAGTAATGAGGCTTGCTTTTTGCAATAACCCTGCCAATCTGTTGTCGGTCAAACCGTGGCACCAGAATTGCGTTGCCACCGAAATATAAAACCGTATGAATACATATTCCCAAGCCAAAGCCATGAAATACAGGCAAAACCGACAGCATTTTTACTCCCCGGACATTTTGCCCGCAAGCCGCCTCGGTACCTTCTGCTAAAGCATTCAAATTTAAGTTGGTAAGCTCTACTGCCTTAGGAGTTCCCGTAGTACCGCCCGAAAAAAGAATAACAGCAGTATCGTCACATTTCTGGGGACTTATATAAATATTTCCTCTTTTC
This sequence comes from Ruminococcus sp., assembly GCA_030525665.1. Lineage (GTDB taxonomy): Bacteria > Bacillota > Clostridia > Oscillospirales > Acutalibacteraceae > Ruminococcoides. The sequence goes on along the minus strand of JAUNEH010000006.1, from coordinate 21,176 downwards.
TTTATATTAAACAAATTCTGCCACAAAACCGCTTTAGGCTTTTTGCTTTTAAAAGGAAAACCTATTTCGTCAACCGGTGAGGTTAAAACCAGCACCCTGTCCCCTGTTTTTTCAAAAACCTTTAAAAGCTTTTCGTAAAGCATATCAATCGCTATAACAAAATCACACGTACACTTGTTTATATAAAACTCAAGCTCAGCCTCAGCAGATAAAGGCGACACAAAAACAGGCACAGCACCGATGCGGTTAAGTGCGTAAAGCACGTACACCGCCTGAGGCACGTTTGGCAAGGCTACCAAAACCCTATCACCTTTTTGTATGCCGATTTCAAATAAAGCAACCGATAGTCTCTCTACCTTAAAAAGCAATTTTTTGTAGCTTATAGCTCTACCTAAATAAGTCATAGCTTTTTTATCTTTGCACTCTTTAGCGACCGACATCACCGCTTCACTTATGCTTAAATTAGGGTAAACATGATTTTTGTCGTCCATAATAAAATCCTTTGATTTATAATGATAAAATTATACTTTTCAAAAAAGCTTCGGTCAAACATTTCGTGACGAATTTTGCGGCAGAAAAATACACTTTATTTTTTCGCTGTAATATGATAGAATAAGCCTATGCTAACCGAAAGTGAGATAAGAAAATATATGAAAAAGCTTTTGTGCCTTATTATGGCTTTATTTATTACTTTTATTTTCTGCGGCTGTGACAACAATGAAATTACAGAAGACAAAGTAAATATTGTAGCCGTGTCTTTTCCTGAGTATGATTTTGCAAGGGCAGTTGCGGGAGATAATGCAAAAATCACAATGCTTATTCCTCCTGCCGGCGAGGCTCATGGTTACGAGCCTACTGTTTCAGATATTAAAGCTGTGAGCAACTGCGATTTGTTTATATACACAGGCGGCGAAAGTGATACATGGGTAGAAAACGTACTTAATTCTGTTAATAATAATAAACTTACAGCCCTCGCTATGGTTGATTGTGTTGAAAACCTTTGCAACGAAGACCACAACCATGAGCACAATCACGACAAATTCACCTTTGACGAGCATGTTTGGACAAGCCCCAAAAATGCAATTTCGATTGTAAATGCAATTAAAAATATCCTCTGTAAAATCGATAGCGAAAATAAAGATGCCTTTGTAGAAAACGCAAAGGCATACAGTGAAAAGCTTACAGAGCTTGATGAAAATATACGAGAGGTAACAGAAAAATCTGCTAATGACACTTTGGTTTTCGGCGACCGCTTTCCGCTTACTTACTTTGCCGAAAGCTATAACCTCGAATACTTAGCGGCCTTTTCGGGATGTAGCGAAGACACCGAGGCAAGTGCATCTACTGTTGCAAGCCTTATTGATTTTGTAAATGAAAATAAAATCCCCATTGTATTTATAAACGAACTTTCAAACACCGCCATAGCAGAGCAGATTGCAAAGGAAACAGGTGCAGAGGTACGCACATTTTACTCCTGCCACAAAGTTTCAAAAGATGATTTTGAAAGCGGTATAACTTACATTGATATTATGAACAGAAATATTGAAAATCTTGATATAGCACTAAACTGAAAAAGGCTCCCTTTCGGGAGCCTTTCGCTATTTCAAACTGTCAATATAACTCTGTAAAATTACAACGGCGGCGACACTGTCCACCACTGCTTTTCGCTTTTTGCCACGGGTGTTTGTCTCGTTAAGAAAACCATGAGCCATAACCGTTGTGCTTCGCTCGTCTGCCATTACTGTTTTAATTCCCGTAACCTCGGTTAGTGATTCTGCAAAAGCTCTTGCGTTCATTGCACTTTCGCCCTCAGTGCCGTCCATATTTTTAGGAAGCCCTACTACTACAAGGTCGGCCTTTTTTACTTCCTCTGCTACTTTTTCTAAAAGCACATCCTTGCGTTTTTCGTTGATAACCGTTACGGGATAAGCTAAAAATCCGTTGTCACAGGCGGCAATGCCTGTTCTGGCTTTGCCCAAATCAACTGCCATGATAAGCATAAGTTACACCTCGTCAGTATACTGCAAAATCACCGTCACCACCCTGAGGTGGGGCTTTTTGCTTATGGAAACATTGTTCCTGTCGAAGAAATTTTCTTCAAGCTCCTCATTTACGGCATCTAAACACTCGAAGAAAATATAGTCGCCGCTATAAAAAAGCTCGTCTAAAGTATCGTCAAAATCAAGGTCAGCAGAAATGCTGATGGTTACGGTTTCGGTAAGAGCACCTTGTGCAACACGAAGACCTGTTTTAATATTTTCCTTAGCAATATCTCCAAGGTCGTTAACAATCAAAGAGTTTTTAACGAAATAATTTTGTGCGGTTGCAGAGCATACTGGCACAATAAGGTTGAAGCTGTCAGCAACACCATCATCAATACCACAAACCTGCTCTTCGGTAAGCTGAGAGTAAATCGGCATAATGGTGTGGTCATATAAAAGCTGCTCGGTGGTAATATTAAAATAATCGTAACCGCTACCCTTTTCGGTATCGTTCCAAGTAGAGTCCACATAGTACCACTCGTTGTCTATTTTAACACCGTTCCACATATGAAGGCCTTCATTGCCGTTGCCTATAACCGGAAAGCTTTCGATACCGACAGAGGCAAGCATAAGCTGCATCGCACGTGTGTAACCCTCGCAGACTGCCCTTTGATTAACAAGTGCACCATAGCTTGTAAAGCTTAAAAAGTCGTCGCTGACCTTAGATACATCATCTGCGTAGTTACAATTCTTAATAAGCCAATCGTGGATGTAAAGCTCGCGGGAATATTCGGTCATATCTGAAAGAAGCCCCAAATGAAGCTCCTGAATTTTTGAATTAAGAGCCGCAGAGTAGCTTTCGACATCCTCTGCACTTAAATAAGAATAAAGCTGTAAAATTGTACTGCCTGTGGTATTGGCATAGCCAAACCGGTTGTCCATCCAGAAAATGTGCGGCTTATCCTGACAAAAAGCAACAATAACCTGACGAATCTGGGCTTCGGTTAACTCGGCATTCCAGATTTTTATGTCAAGCAAATCGTAAAGACCATTCTCAGGCTTCTGTGCAATGTAAAAAACGTTTTCCTCCATTTCCCTATAGAGGATACGCTGAGCCTCCTCGGTAAGGCTTTTGTAGCCTTGGCTTAGCTCGGCACCGCCATAACGAACAGAAACAGGATAATCCGAAATATCTGCATAATCGTAACTAACTCCGTATGCATCTTTAACCGCAACGGTTTCCAGTGCATAATCGGAAACAGGCTGAACAGTGCTGTCAGGAGTAAGCTCGTTAACATTATTTTCGGGCGGTTTATTGCTGTTGCAAGCTGTAAAAAGCAATAGAACGCTCAGCAAAATACAAATCAAAGGAAGTTTTGATTTCACCTTTATATCTCCTCATAATCAAACCCAATATATACTCTTCCATATTCAAAGTAAGGGACAGCGTTTTGGCTGTCCCTTAACTTTTAAAAAATTCAACTATTACTTAGAAAGTCTTTCCTTAAGACCTGCAAGCTGATTTTTGAGCTCCTCGGGGAGTCTGTCACCGAATTTCTGATAGAACTCCTCGATACCCTCGGTCTCCTTAAGCCACTTAGCATTGTCAACGTAAAGGATATCCTCAAGAACCTTAATGTCCATATCAAGACCTTCGAGGTTAATGTCAGATGCAGAGGGAACGTAGCCGATAGCGGTCTCGTTAGCGTTTGCTTCGCCATTGCAACGAGCAACAATCCACTCAAGAACACGGAAGTTGTCGCCGAAGCCGGGCCAGAGGAAGTTGCCATCATCATCAAGACGGAACCAGTTAACGTTGAAAATCTTAGGAGCCTTGTCGCCTAAAACCTCGCCCATCTCAATCCAGTGTGCGAAATAGTCACCCATGTGGTAACCGCAGAAAGGAAGCATAGCCATGGGGTCACGACGAACAACACCAACTGCACCTGTAGCAGCAGCTGTTGTTTCGGAAGCCATGATAGAACCTACGAATACACCGTTGTTCCAATCTCTTGACTGGTAAACAAGGGGAGTTGTCTGTGCACGTCTGCCGCCGAAAATAATAGCGGAAATGGGAACGCCCTTTGTAGAGTCAAACTCGGGAGAAATACAGGGGCAGTTCTTAGCAGGAGCAGTGAAACGGCTGTTGGGATGAGCACCCTTCTCAGCAGATTCCTGACCGTTCCAGGGGTTGCCCTTCCAGTCAACAGCATTTGCGGGAGGATTCTTGTCTAAGCCTTCCCACCAAACTGTATTGTCATCATTGTTGAGAACTACGTTTGTAAAGATTGTGCCCTTCTGAGTAGAAGCAAGAGCATTGGGGTTGGACTTAACGTTAGTACCGGGAGCAACACCGAAGAAGCCGTTCTCGGGGTTGATAGCATAGAGTCTGCCGTCCTCGCCCTTACGCATCCAAGCTATATCGTCACCAACTGTGAATACCTTGTAGCCCTTGGCTCTGTATCCCTCGGGAGGAATAAGCATAGCAAGGTTTGTCTTACCACAAGCAGAGGGGAATGCAGCAGCAACGTAGGTTGTGTTACCCTGAGGATCCTCAATACCAAGGATAAGCATATGTTCAGCCATCCACTGGTCATTCTTACCGAGGTAAGAAGCAATACGAAGTGCAAAGCACTTTTTACCTAAAAGTACGTTTCCGCCGTAACCTGAGTTTACGGAGATAATGTAGTTATCCTCAGGGAAGTGGCAGATGTATCTCTTCTCTTCGTCGATTTCACAACGAGAGTGAAGACCCTTAATCCAATCCTCAGAATCGCCAAGGCAATCAAGTACAGCCTTACCAACACGAGTCATAATAGCCATGTTGAGTACAACATAGATAGAGTCAGTAACCTCTAAACCAATCTGAGAAAGAGGAGAACCGATAGGGCCCATGGAGTAAGGAATGATGTACATTGTTCTGCCTTTGTAACTGCCGCGAGCAATATCAAAGAGCATCTTGTAAGCTTTGTCGGGGTCCATCCAGTTGTTTGTAGGGCCTGCATCCTCTTCGTTCTTAGAGCAGATAAATGTTCTGCCCTCAACACGGGCAACGTCGTTTACTGCTGTTCTGTGAAGGTAGCAGCCGGGAAGCTTCTCCTCGTTAAGCTTAATCATTTCGCCTGTCTTACAAGCCTCTGCTCTTAAAGCTTCTAACTGCTCCTCAGAGCCGTCAATCCATACTACCTCGTCGGGAGTAAGGAGAGACTTCATTTCGTCAAGCCATGCAAGAACTGATTTGTTATTTGTCATGTGAAATCTCCTTCGCATAAAAATCTAAATTAAAGAATACAAAAAGTATTCCATATAACACTATACCATAAGAGTTAAATAATATCAATGAACAAATTGAAACTTTTTTAAAATTTTTATCCCTGTTTTTTTGTGGAATAATCTATAGGCAGTGTTGCAGTTGCATTAAGGTCAAGCTCAGCCAAATTCCCGCTTAAAAATTCATAATAAGCCTGAGAACCTACCATAGCCGCATTATCACCGCATAATTTAAGGTCCGGAATATATAAATCCATGCCCTTTTCACCGCATATTCTTTTAAGCTCTTTGCGTAAAAGCGAATTTGCCGAAACACCGCCTGCGGCTACAATGGTTTTTGCGCCTAAGTCTTCTGCCGCCTTGAAAAGATTATCTGTAAGACAGCCTACAACTGCCTTTCTGAAGGATGCGCTTACGTCTTCCTTAGAAAGGGTTATACCCTTTTGCTCAGCATTGTGAATAAGATTAATAACCGCGGTTTTAAGACCCGAAAAGCTGAAATCATATGCTGAACCCGCAACTGTTGGCTTTGGTAAGGCAAATGCATCGGGGTTACCGCTTTCGGCGACCTTATCCATTTCAATTCCGCCGGGATAAGACATACCTAAGGTTCGTGCGGCTTTGTCAAAGGCTTCGCCTGCGGCGTCATCTCTTGTCTGGCCTACAACTACCATATCAGTATAATCCTTAACAGCTACAATGTGGCTGTGACCGCCTGAGGCAACCAAGCATAAAAAGGGCGGTTTAAGCTGAGGACTTGTTATGTAATTGGCGGCAATATGGCTTCTTAAGTGATGCACAGGAATAAGAGGCTTACCTGTAGCAAGCGAAAGACCCTTTGCAAAGTTTACGCCTACCAGAAGTGCACCGATAAGACCGGGGGCAAAGGTTACTGCAAAGGCGTCTATGTTCTCTAAGGTACAACCCGCCTGCTTCAAGGCTTCGTCCACTACGCCCACAATTGCTTCAGCGTGACGTCGAGAGGCGATTTCAGGCACAACACCGCCGTAAATACGGTGCTCCTCTACCTGTGAAGCTATTACCGAGGACAGCACCTTTCTGCCGTCTTCTACTACTGCGGCGGCTGTTTCGTCGCAGGATGATTCGATTGCAAGAATTTTCATATATCTCACCTTAATAATTGATTTATTTAAAATTAAGAGTCAAAAGCAAGGCATCCTCAAGAGGCTCCTTGTAATAGTTTTTTCTACATCCTACCTGAACAAAACCTAAAGCTTCATAAAGCTTAATGGCAGGTGTGTTGGAGGCTCTGACTTCAAGAGTAACAAAGGCCAAATCCATAGCTTTGCACTCACGGATAAGCTCCTTCATAAGTGCTTTTCCCATACCTCTTCGGCGGTAAGCTTCTATTACTGCCAGATTGCCCATATAGCCTTCGTCAAGCACTGTGCTTAAGCCTACGTAGCCTATGGGTATTTCGTCGTCAAACGCCATAAGAAAAACTGATTTTCCTCTTATAAGTTCACTTTCTATGCTTTGCTCAGACCAAGGGTGTACAAAGCATTTTTTCTCAATTTCTGCCGCAAAAGGAATGTCGGCGTTAGTCATTCTTCTTATTATCATAATTCGCCAAATATTTCTTTTAAAGAATTCAAGATTTCATCTCGGCAGGCCTTGTAAACCAACAAGCTACCGCCATATGGGTCGGCAACTCCGCCTGAGTTTTCGTTAAGCATACGGATTTTGCCCTCGTCAATACCCATTGACTTAAGCTCGGCTACGTGCTCCTTTGTCATACCTATAATAAGGTCAAAGGAACTTAAATCAAGGTCGTAAATATCCGCACTACGGAAAAAGTCGGACTCTATGCCTATTTCGCTCAAGGCCTCTTTTGAATTGTCATTAATCAAAAGTCCCTCAATGGTGCAAAGCCCTGCACTTTGAGCATGGGCATCCACATCATTTTCTCTGGCAAATTTGTTAAATATAAGCTCCGCCATGGGACTGCGGCAGGTATTGCCTGTGCATACAAATAAAACTTTTTTCATAAACTAACCCTTTGCATCATACCAAGTTTTGCCTACTGCAGCTTCAGCAACTAAAGGTACAGAAAGCTTAACGGCACTTTCCATTTCTTCCTGCAAAATCATAGCAACCTGCATTGCTTCAAACTGAGGACACTCTACAATAAGCTCATCGTGCACCTGTAAAATCAGCCTTGCAGACAAATTCTCGTCTTTCAGTCGCTTGTCCACCTTAATCATAGCGATTTTTATGATATCAGCGGCAGTACCCTGAATAGGCATATTGCGGGCTACTCTTTCTCCAAAGGCACGGGTCATATGATTAGACGCCGTAAGCTCGGGCAGGTATCTGCGTCTGCCGAAAATCGTCTCTACAAAGCCTTCGTTTTTAGCTCTTTCAATGACGTTTTTCATATAGCTGTCTATACCCGAGTAGTGCTTTAAATAATTATCAATATAAGCTTTAGCCTCTTTATTGGTAACGCCTATATCCTTAGCCAAGGAATAGGCACCTATTCCGTAAACTATACCGAAGTTTACAGCCTTTGCTCTGCTTCTGTGAATTGGTGTAACCATATCTACAGGCAGTGCAAAAACCTGAGAAGCGGTGACAGTGTGTATATCCACATTATCGGTAAAAGCTTTTACCATTTCTTTGTCATTAGCAATATCCGCAAGGACTCTTAATTCTATCTGAGAATAATCGGCATCTACAAGCACACAGCCCTCGGCGGCTTTGAAAAACTTTCTCAGCTCTCTGCCAATCTCGGTACGAACAGGGATATTTTGCAAATTAGGTTCGGTAGAGCTTATACGGCCTGTACGGGTTTCTTTCTGATTAAAGCTTGAATGTATTCTGCCATCATCAGCTATAACCTTTAAAAGTCCGTCGCAATAGGTAGACTTTAACTTTGCGTAGGTTCTGTACTCCAAAACGTGCTTAACTATAGGATAGCGGTCCTTTAAAGAGTCAAGCACATCAGCACTGGTAGAATAACCGCTTTTGGTTTTTTTACCTGTGGGAATCTGTAATTTTACAAAGAGAGCCTCGCCAAGCTGTTTGGGAGAATTAATATTAAACTCGTAGCCTGCCTCTTTGTAAATTTCTTGCTCCATCACTTTAAGCTTCTCGTTAATAACAACACCGTAATCTTCAATACCCTTTGCATCTACCGCAAAGCCTAAATTCTCCATTCTTGCCAAAACTCGGGCAAGGGGTATTTCGATATCGCAAAGAAGCTTTTCCTGCTCTTTTTCTTTGGTCAGATTTTTAAGCTTAAGATAAACTTCCCATAGTGCCGCCTCATATTGAGATATGCCCTCACCCTCTATATGAGGCAAAGGAATGCTATATTCGGTGCACAGTCTTTCTATGCTGTAATCGGTAGAAGAGGGACTTAAAAGATAAGCCGCCAATGATACGTCAAAGCATATATTCTCTACCTCAAAGCCGTTTTTATCTGCATAAGAAAACAGCGGCTTGCTGTCGTAAACAACCTTAGGAAGCTTTTTGTCACTGAGGATTTTCTTTAACAGTTCCTCATCCTCGCTAATGTAAGCCTTGTCCTCGGCTGAAACCACAAAGCTTTTTATGCTGTCTCCCTCAAAAAGCACATCTATAACGCAGTCTTTAACAGGCTTTTCGAGCTTTTCCACTTTTTTAACAACCGTTTTTTCTACTGCAGGAAGTGCGGTGGTATCAGCATCAGCCAAACCTACTTTTTCAATAAGCTTAAAAAGTTCTAAAGATGCCATAAATCTTGCGGCACTGTCCTTATCTGCCATTTCAACCTTATAATTTTCGATATCTGTATCAATGGGAACTTCGCAATTAATTTCACCAAGCATACGGCTTAAGTAAGCATTCTCTTTATCAGCTTTCAGCTTGTTTCTGACGCCCTCTTTGATGTCGATTGTATCAATATTTTCGTAGATATAATCAAGATTTTCAAAACGGCTTATAAGGTCTGCGGCACCCTTTGGACCAATACCCGAGACACCGGGAATATTGTCAGAGGTATCACCCTGAATAGCCTTAATATCAATAAGCTGACGAGGTGTAACGCCGTATTCCTCGACAATTCTCTGCTTGTCGTAAATTTCTGCAGAGGGTGTACCCTGCTTTGTAGCGGCAAAACGCACGCTGACAGTATCGCTTATAAGCTGAAAAGAGTCGCGGTCTCCTGTTGCAATAACACACTCATAGCCTTTCTTAGAGCTGTTTTTTGCAAAAGTTCCCAATATGTCGTCAGCCTCAAAGCCTTCTACAGATACAAGCTTGTAACCTAAAAGCTTTAAAAGCTCTTTTAACGGCTCAACCTGACATCTAAGCTCCTCAGGCATACCTTTACGAGTTGCTTTGTAGCCTGAATACGCTTTATGGCGAAAAGTAGGAGCGTGCAAATCAAAAGCAATTGCAACTGCATCGGGATTTGTGTCAGCCTTTATTTTTAAAAGCATTGTAAGAAAGCCGTAAATAGCATGGGTAAACTGGCCGTCTTTTGTTGTAAGAGGTCTTATGCCGTAAAAGGCTCGGTTCATTATTGAATTTCCGTCTACTGCCAAAAGTTTCATATTTTATACATCACATCCACTGTTTTTCCGTTTTTATGGTAATATCTGGGCACTCGCTTGGAGACTGCACAGACTATCTCGTAGTTTATAGTATTTGCAAACTCTGCCAAATCATCAGCCGTAGGGCTTTCGTCAGCACTGAAAACCGTAACCTCATCACCAATTTTTACATCAGTAACGTCGCTTACGTCGATAATGGTCTGGTCCATACATACTCTGCCTAAAATTCTGCACTTTTTACCCTTTAACAGCATATAGCCTTTATTTGAAAAATCTCTGAAATAACCATCGGCATAGCCTATTGTAACCGTTGCAACAGTCATATCTTTTTCGGCTTCAAAGGTTCTGCCGTAGCTTACAGACGTACCTTTATAAATCTTCTTTACAGAGGCAACCGAGGTTTTTAAGGTCATCAAAGATTTTAAAGGCAACGCCCCCTGAAGCTTTGGTGAGGGAGCAAGTCCATATAGAATAACACCTGCCCTTACCATAGTTTTTCGTGCATTTTCATAGTCTTCTGTGCCTGCGGAATTTGCGTGATGAATTATGTCAAACTCTATGCCCTTTTCCTTTAATGCCTTTATGGTATAATCGAAAGCGGCAAGCTGTTTTTCTGTGTATTCTCTGCCCTCATCACCTTCGTCGGCTACGGAAAAGTGAGCCATTATACCTTTTGCGTTAAGTCCTTTCAGTGCACAGGCTTCAGCGATTTCATCAATGGAGGAAAGGTCCCTGGGAAAGCTCTGGCACATAAAGCCGATACGGCTCATACCTGTGTCGATTTTAATGTGGACATCAAGCCTATCGCCTAATTCCTCGCACTTTGCAGACAAAGCCTTGGCAAAATCAAGGCTGTAAACCGCTTGGGTAATATTAAGCCTTAAAAGCCTTTCGGCATCGCTTACTGGGGTGTAGCCTAAAATGAGAATAGGAAGCTTTACGCCGTAATCTCTCAGTTCTTCGGCTTCGTCTATATTGGAGACCGCAAGAAAATCCGCACCCAAATCCTCATAAAGCTTAGCGAGCACTTTAGCACCATGACCGTAGCCATCTGCCTTGACAACACAGCAAATTTTGCTATTTCCTGCTTTCGCTTTTATTATATTAAAATTATACTCGGCAGCATTAAGGTCAACCTCTGCCCATGTACGTCTTGAAATATGCATAAACCAATCCTCCGTAAAGTGAGCACAGGCTAACCACCGATACTCAAAATTTACCTATTGTAATTATATTACCAACTAAAAGATAAATCAATATTTTATAGATAAATTTACTTACCTATATAATGTTATTTTTCGATAAAGATTTGTTTATATAACATAAATTTTTCCTTTCTCCCCGATTTTTTTCGGTTAAGCTTAAAAATATGTGAAATTTTCCAAATTTAATTTGAAAAAACATAGCATTAAATGTAGACATTTCTAAATGTTTGTGATAAAATTAACATGTATGTATACGACTAAAAGTCGCAGATATAAAACACATACCATATTCTTATTCAGGGAGGATAAAAAATGCGAAAGAAAATCGGCACATTACCCTTCTCCGGCACACCGGAGCAGGAAGCAAAGCTCATGGAAGTAATCGAAGCCTACAAGAATGACCCCGGTGCAGTAATGCCTGTTTTACAGGAAGCTCAGGGTATTTACGGCTACCTTCCCATTGAGGTTCAGACAATGATTGCCAAGGGACTTGATGTTCCTGTAGAGGAAGTTTACGGAGTATCTACTTTCTACTCTCAGTTCTCACTTTCTCCCAAGGGCAAATACAACATTTCAATCTGTCTCGGCACAGCTTGCTACGTTAAGGGTGCAGGCGACCTTATGAACAAGTTCAGCGAACTTTTAGGTATCGAGGCTGAGGAGTGCACACCCGACGGTAAGTTCTCACTTACAGCATGCCGCTGTATCGGTGCTTGCGGTCTTGCACCTGTTCTTACTGTTAATGATGATGTTTACGGTCGTCTTGTAGTAGACGATGTTCAGGGCATCTTGGACAAGTACGCAGACTAAAACTTAAATCAAAAGGTAATCTGTATGAAAATCAGTACTATTAAAGAGCTGCTGGAGGCAGACGTTGTATGCGGCGAAGAGCACTTAGGCAACCACGTGTACTCGGCTTGCGGCAGTGATATGATGAGCGATGTCTTGGCCTTTGTAAAAGACCAGGCGGTACTTCTTACAGGACTTGTCAATTCTCAGGTTATAAGAACTGCCGAAATGATGGACATGGTATGCATTGTTTTGGTTCGTTCCAAGCTGCCAACTCCTGAGATGATTGAGCTTGCAAAGGAAAGCGGCATTGTGCTTTTAAGCTCTAAAAAGCGTATGTACGACGCCTGCGGTATCCTTTACACCTCAGGACTTGTTGGTAACAAGCTTAAATCATGAGTGATTTACTGACATTCCACTTTGATGTTGACGGGGACGACTTTACCTCGGCGGGACAGGCTTCCGTCCAGATAAAAAAGAACTTAAGGCAGCTTGGCATAGCCCCCGACACAATCAGACGGGTTTCCATTGCCATGTACGAAGGCGAAATAAACATGGTTATTCACGCAGGCGGCGGCGAAGCCGACGTAAGCGTTTCAGAAGACGAGGTTATTATTGTCCTCACCGACCATGGTCCCGGCATTCCTAATATTGAGCAGGCTATGCAGGAGGGCTTCTCGACAGCTCCCGATGCTATCCGTTCGTTAGGCTTCGGTGCAGGTATGGGACTTCCCAATATGAAAAGATATACCGACTATATGAACATAGAGTCAGAAGTCGGCAAAGGCACAACTATTACCATGAAGGTAAATATCTGATTTCAGGTACAAAGAGGTGCGTTTATGAACAATTATGAGCATTCAGTTTTCTTGGATGTAAGTAAATGCATCGGTTGTACCACCTGTCTCAGACATTGCCCTACAGAGGCCATCCGCATTAAAGACGGTCACGCTGTTATTAACGAAATGCGTTGTATCGACTGCGGCGAGTGCATAAGGGTCTGCCCTAAAAAGGCAAAAAAAGCTAAACTTGGAAAGCTTAGCGAGATGGAGCGATTCAAATACAAAATCGCACTGCCTGCACCTACTCTTTACGGCCAGTTTGAGAACATGGACGATGTTGACTTCATTTTAAACGGACTTTTAAATATCGGCTTTGACGATGTTTTCGAGGTTTCCACTGCGGCTGAAATCGTTTCTGCCTACACAAGGATTTACCTTAAAAACAAAAATCTTCAGAAGCCTGTCATAAGCTCTGCTTGTCCCGTAGTTGTAAGGCTTATCTGCCTTCGCTACCCTTCACTTGCAGACAACATTATGCCGTTACTTCCGCCAATGGAAATTGCAGCTTCTCTTGCAAGAGAAAAAGCCAAGAAGGAGCATCCCGAATTAAAGGATGACGAAATAGGCGTTTGCTTTATTTCGCCTTGCCCTGCAAAGGCAAGCTACGTTAAAAACGGCTTTGGCAGTTACAAAAGTCAGGTTGACGTCGTGGTATCAATCAGCGATATTTACTTCCAGCTCATTAACGCAATGAGCAGAAATGATGAAATCAAAACAATTCTGCATTCAGGTATGATTGGCATAGGTTGGGCATCCTCGGGCGGTGAGGCAACGGCTCTTTTTAACGAGGCGTACCTTGCAGCTGACGGAATTGAAAATGTAAACCGTGTGCTTGACCAGATTGAAAACGGCAACATCCCCGAGCTTGAATTTATCGAGCTTAACGCCTGCACAGGCGGTTGCGTGGGCGGTGTGCTTACAATGCAGAATCCTTTTATTGCAAAAGCAAAGCTCCAAACCTTAAGAAGATACCTGCCTGTTTCTCAGAACTTCCTTACCAAAGAAGAAGAGAAAAAAGTTCCCGAAAGCTTTTTATTTGACGAGATACCAAGCTACTATCCCATCTCAAGGCTTTCGGAAAGCAGAAGCGAATCTATGCGGATGCTTTCAGAAATTCAAAAACTGAGAGAAACTTTACCCGGTATCGACTGCGGCTCTTGCGGTGCTCCTACCTGTAGGGCATTTGCAGAGGATGTGGTACGAGGCAATGCCGATATTAGCGGCTGTATAATCTCGCACCGAGACGAGCTTTTAAATTTCCTTAAATTAAAGGATGAGAGTAATGACTGTAAATGACCTTTTAAAGGTACAGGACTTTTCAGCCGTAGTTATGGCAGAACCGGACAGAGAAATTGAAGGAGTATATATAGGCGATTTGCTTAGTTGGGTTATGGGCAGAGCAAAAAGCGGCGACGCGTGGATAACCATTATGTCCAACGTAAACACCATTGCTGTTGCCACCCTTGCCGACACAGCCTGCATTGTTCTTGCCGAAGGCGTTACCCTTGACGAAGAAGTCAAAAGCACCGCCGAGGCAAAGGGCATTAACGTAATCTCAACTTCTCTTCCTGCATATGCTGCCGCACTTAAGCTCTCACAAATACTTAACACATGAACAAGTATTATTACGACTTGCACGTTCACTCCTGTCTCTCGCCTTGCGGTGACGACGAATCCACACCAAACAGCATTGCAGGTATGGCAACCCTGTGCGGACTTAACGTTGTGGCTTTAACTGACCACAACACCACCCGCAACTGTCCCGGTTTTTTTGAGGCGGCTAAACGCCACGGCATCATTCCCATTGCAGGAATGGAGCTTACAACGGCAGAGGATATACACGTTATCTTCCTCTTTGAGGATTTAGAAACCGCACTTAAATTTGACGAAGACCTGCAGGACAAAAGAATTCTTATTGATAACCGCGTTGATGTTTACGGCGAACAAATGATTATGAACGGCAATGACGAGGTAGTCGGCGTTGAAAAGCACCTGCTTTCAAACGCAACTATAATTTCCGTTGATGATTGCCCTAAATTGGCAGAAAAGTATAACGCAATCTGCTATCCCGCCCACATCGACAGACAGGCAAACGGTATTATCGCAACCCTGGGTACATTTCCCGACATTAAAGGCTTTAAATGCTTCGAGTTAAATGACGGAGAAAAGGAAGCAGAGCTTCGTAAAGCTTACGATTTGGGCGAGCGAAAATGCGTTGTGTGCAGTGATGCACATTATCTGTGGAATATGAGAGACGAAAACAGTTTTTTTCTTATTGATGACGAGCCCTACAGCTCTGATTTGGTAAGACAGAAAATCTTTGAACTGCTGAGGTAAGTATGAAAGAGCTTTCACTTAATATTCTGGATATTTCGAAAAATTCAGTAAAAGCAGGTGCTACTCTTACAGAAATCCTGCTTAATGAAACTGACTCAACCCTTACTCTTACAATCAAGGACGATGGTTGCGGTATGAGAAAGGAAATGGTAGAGAATGTTACCGACCCTTTTACAACCACCCGCACCACCCGACCTGTAGGAATGGGAATTCCTCTTTTAAAGCTTGCGGCGGAGATGACCGACGGCAGCTTTAAAATAGAGTCAAGACACGAAGACGAATATCCCGAAAATCACGGCACAGAGGTCACAGCAATATTCAATAAAAACCACATCGACTTTACTCCCATAGGGGATGTTCCTGCGTCGATTACGACGCTTATACAAGGAAGCCCCGACACGGATTTTCTTTTCAGACACACCTTGCCAAACGGCGAAGTAAGTGTTGACACAAGAGAATTAAAAGCTGAGTTAGGCGATGTACCTTTAGATACCTTTGAGGTTATCCTCTGGATAGAGGAGTACCTTAAAGAGCAATATGAGGCGTTAAAATAATTTATATAAACTAAATATCAGAAAGGAAAAAATGATATGAAATCATTAGCAGAACTCCAGGCAATTAAGGAGAAAATGCAGCAGAAGGTTGCCCTCAGAGACGGCAGCAACGAGATGAGAGTAGTAGTAGGTATGGCTACCTGCGGTATCGCAGCAGGTGCTCGCCCTGTACTCAACACATTTGTTGAAGAAGTTGCAAACGAAGGTCTTTCAAACAAGGTTACAGTTTCCCAGACAGGTTGCATCGGTATCTGTCAGTTCGAGCCTGTTGTAGAGGTTATGGAAGCAGGCAAAGATAAGGTTACTTATGTTCAGATGACTCCCGAAAAAGCAAAGAGAGTTGTTGAAGAGCATTTAAAGGGTGGCAAGGTTGTAGCAGAGTTTACACTTGCTAACAAAGCATAATTCGGAGGTATCACATTATGATTCGTGCACATGTTCTTATTTGTGGCGGTACAGGTTGTACTTCCTCAGGCAGCCAGAAAATCAACGAGCAGTTTGTTGCTTCTCTTGAGAAATACGGCCTCACTGAAGAAGTAAAGCTTGTACAGACAGGTTGCTTCGGCCTTTGTGCTCTCGGCCCTGTTGTTATCGTACATCCCGACGGCACATTCTACAGCATGGTTAAGCCCGAAGATGTTGAAGAAATCGTTTCTGAGCATCTCTTAAAGGGTCGTGTTGTTGAGCGTCTCGTTTACAGCGACACAGGTGAAGAAGCTACAGAGGTTGACGTTGCAAATCTTTCTCTTAACGACACAGCTTTCTACAAAACTCAGAACCGCGTAGTTCTTCGTAACTGCGGTGTTATCGACCCCGAGGACATTAACGAGTACATCGCTATGGACGGTTATGCCGCTTTAGGTAAGGTACTTACAGAAATGACTCCTCAGCAGGTTATCGACGTTATCTCCGACTCAGGTCTTCGCGGCCGTGGCGGCGGCGGCTTCCCCACAGGCAGAAAGTGGGCTCTTACTGCTCCTAACCAGGCTGACCAGAAGTATGTAGTATGTAACGCTGACGAAGGTGACCCCGGTGCATTTATGGACCGTTCCATCCTCGAAGGCGATCCCCATGCTCTTATTGAAGCTATGGCAATTGCCGGTTACGCAATCGGTGCTACTCAGGGTTACGTTTATGTTCGTGCTGAGTATCCCATCGCTGTTAACCGTTTAAGAATTGCTATTAACCAGGCTAAGGAAATGGGCCTTTTAGGTAAGGACATCTTCGGCTCAGGCTTTGACTTTGACCTTGACATCCGTCTTGGTGCAGGTGCTTTCGTATGTGGTGAGGAAACAGCTCTTATGACATCTATCGAAGGTAACCGTGGTGAGCCTCGTCCCCGTCCTCCCTATCCTGCAGTTAAGGGTCTTTACGGCAAGCCCACAGTTGAAAACAACGTTGAAACTTTCGCTAACGTTCCCCAGATTATCCTTAAGGGTGCTGACTGGTTCAAGTCTATGGGTACAGAACGCTCCAAGGGTACTAAGGTATTTGCTCTCGGCGGTAAGATTCACAACACAGGTCTTGTTGAAATTCCTATGGGTACAACACTGCGTGAAATCATCTATGATATCGGCGGCGGTATTCCCAACGGCAAGAAGTTTAAGGCTGCACAGTCCGGCGGTCCTTCCGGCGGTTGTATTCCTGCAAGCCTTATTGATACAGAAGTTGACTACGACAACCTCACAGCTATCGGCTGTATGATGGGTTCAGGCGGTCTTATTGTTATGGACGAAGACACCTGTATGGTTGATATGGCTAAGTTCTTCCTCGAGTTTACTGTTGATGAGTCCTGCGGTAAGTGTACACCCTGCCGTATCGGTACTAAGAGACTTCTCGAGATGCTCGACCAGATTACAAAGGGCAACGGCACACTTGAGCTCGTTGACGAGATGGAGAAGCTCTGCTACTACATCAAAGAGAACTCTCTCTGCGGTCTCGGTCAGACAGCTCCCAACCCTGTTATCTCTACACTTAAGTTCTTCCGTGAAGAGTACGTTGCTCACTGCGTAGACAAGAAGTGTCCCGCTGGCGTATGTAAGGACCTTCTCTCCTACGTTATCAACAAAGACACATGTATCGGTTGCGGCAGATGTGCTAAGAACTGTCCTGCTGATGCAATCACTAAGACTGATTACATTGCTCCCGGCCACAAGCTTGCTTCCTACGAAATCGACACAAACAAGTGCGTTAAGTGCGGTGCTTGTATTGGTTTCTGTAAGCCCGGTGCAATTTACAAAGACTAAGAGAAAGGAGTCAGTTTAACTATGGAAATGATTAACATTAAAATTAACGGTATGCCTTTCTCTGTTGAGAAGAATACAACAATTCTTGATGCTTGCCATCAGTTCGGCATTAAGATTCCTACACTTTGCTACCTTCGTGATATGAACGAGATTGGCGCTTGCCGTATGTGCGTATGTGAGGTTGTAGGTGCTCGCTCATTAGTTGCAGCTTGCGTTTATCCCATCGACCGTGAGGGTACAGAGATTATCACAAATTCTCCTAAGGTTATGGAGGCAAGAAAGACAACATTAGAGCTTATCCTCTCCAACCATGACAAAAAGTGTCTCTCCTGCGAAAGAAGCAACAACTGTGAGCTTCAGGCAATGTGCAAGGAGTTCGGCGTAGAGGACGAAGACCGCTTTGCAGGCGAAAATCCTGTTCTTCCCATTGATACAACAACAGCTCACTTAGTTCGTAACAACAACAAGTGTATCCTTTGCAGACGCTGTATTGCAGCTTGTAAGGAACAGCACGTTGGCGTTATCGGTGCAAACAACCGTGGTTTTGACACAGTTGTAGGTTGTGCTTTTGACCAGGACCTTGCAGACGTAGCTTGCGTATCCTGCGGTCAGTGTACAGCAGTATGTCCCACAGGTGCTCTTATTGTTAAGGACGAAACAGCTAAGGTATTCGAGGCTCTTGCTGATCCCGACAAGTACGTAGTTGTTCAGACAGCTCCTGCTGTAAGAGCTGCATTAGGCGAAGACTTCGGTATGCCTATCGGCACAAACGTAGAGGGCAAGATGGTTGCCGCTTTAAGACGTCTTGGCTTTGACAAAGTATTTGACACCAACTTCGGTGCAGACCTTACAATTATGGAGGAAGGCACAGAGTTTATCGACAGAGTTAAGAACGGCGGCGTTCTTCCTATGATTACTTCATGCTCACCCGGCTGGGTTAAGTTCTGCGAGCATTACTATCCTGACCTTCTCCCCAACCTTTCTACATGTAAGTCTCCTCAGCAGATGACTGGTGCTATGATTAAGTCCTACTTTGCTGAGAAGGAAGGCATCGACCCCAAGAAGATTGTAAGCGTTTCCGTAATGCCCTGTACTGCTAAGAAGTTCGAGCACAAGCGTGACGACCAGGGTCGCGATGGTATGCAGGACGTAGATATCGTTATCACAACAAGAGAGCTTGCTGATATGATTAAGAAGACAGGCTTACAGTTTACAAACCTTCCCGACGAGCAGTACGACCCCGCAATGGGCGACTTCACAGGTGCTGCTGTTATCTTCGGTGCTACAGGCGGCGTTATGGAAGCAGCCTTAAGAACTGTTGCTGATGTTCTTACAGGCGAAGACCTTAAGGAAATCGACTACACAGACGTTCGTGGTACAGAGGGCATCAAGTATGCAGCTTACGAGGTTGCAGGTATGCCTGTTAAGGTTGCAGTTGCTTCAGGTCTTGAGAATGCTTCCAAGATTCTTGACGACATCCGCTCAGGCAAGGCTGATTATCAGTTCGTTGAGATTATGTGCTGTCCCGGCGGTTGCGTAAACGGCGGCGGTCAGCCCATTCAGCCCGCTTCCGTTCGTAACTTCATCGACATCAAGGCAGAGCGTGCAAAGGTTCTCTACAACGAAGACGCAAACCTTCCCAAGAGAAAGTCTCACGAGTCTCCCCTTATCAAGAAGGTTTACGAGGAGTATCTTGGCGAGCCCGGCGGCCACAAGGCACACGAGCTCTTACACACAACCTATGTTGAGCGTAACAAGTATTAATCCTTAATTAATTAAAAATCAACTGCACAGACTTCGGTCTGTGCAGTTTTCTTTTTCCTTGATATTTTCCTTAGTTGTGCTATTATATAAGAGGTGATAACATGATTAGAAAAATTCAGCTTAAAGACAAGTCCGAGTATATGAAAATGGCAGAGGATTTCTACAATTCACCTGCGGTACTCTGTCCCGTTGCCAAGTCGCATTTTGTAGATACTTTCAATGAGCTTATGAACAGTGATACGTATGCCGAGGCTTTTATTTTTGAGAGCGAAAAAACTATTTGCGGCTACGGACTTATTGCAAAGACATTTTCTCAGGAAGCTGGCGGTTTGGTTGTATGGATTGAAGAAATTTATGTAAAAAGTGAGTTCAGGAATCAAGGCTTAGGCTCTGAATTTATTGAGTATATCAAAGATAACATACCTGCAAAGCGTTTTCGACTGGAAACCGAGCCAGAAAACATAAAAGCCCAAGAGCTATACAAACGCCACGGCTTTGAGCTTTTTGAGTATATTAATTATTCTTTGGAGGTTTAATTATGAAAAAATACAGATTCACACCCTTTGTAGTCGCTTCAATGGCAATTATGGGTATATCACTGTTTCTTCCATTTCTCCCTTGGCTGAGCAACAAGAACGGTAGCTACTCAATTATGTTTATAAGCACATATATCCATAATGTTGATATCAGTTTAGGCCTCAGTGTGGTTTTAGTGCTTATAATATGGCTTTCACAGGGGTTGGCAATACCATCCCTGATACTGTATTTCATCAGAAAACAATTTGCTCCAACAATTCTGCCACTGCTTTCATCAGCTATTATGGCTGTTGCATCTTTAGTGGTTATAATCGCAGAGTTTCCTCAAATCACCATTATTCCATTTATCTCCATTTTACTTACAATTGCAAATTTAATTTTAATAATTTTAATCAAAAAAGGAAAGTAAAACAAGGCAGCCCAAAAAGGACTGCCTTTTGTTATACATCAAATCTATATGCGTTTTTGGCAAGCTTTGCATAGGCACTTGTGCTGTTCTGTACCTCGGCAGGACTATCTGCCTTTCCGGGACAGCACTCGTGCTTTACCACATTAACTATACTCTGGTCAGCAGGCTTGTTACGCTTTGTGGCTGACTTTTTTATGCTTTTGTCACTTAAATTCTGAGCTTTATTAGCCATAAATAATCACCTCAAAGCTATTTTGCCCTTTATTGTCCTACAGTAAACCTGCCAAATATACGAAAAAAGGACAATCCTTGCGGATTGTCCTTTGTTTTCTGAAACGTTAAGTAAGCTTAAATTACTTAAGCTCAACCTCTGCGCCAGCCTCTTCGAGCTTAGCCTTGAGAGCCTCAGCGTCGTCCTTGGATACGCCCTCTTTAAGAGTCTTGGGAGCACCGTCAACAACTTCCTTAGCTTCCTTAAGACCGAGACCTGTAGCCTCACGAACAGCCTTGATAACAGCAATCTTGTTGCCACCAGCAGACTTAAGAACTACGTCGAACTCTGTCTTCTCTTCCTCAGCTGCAGCACCAGCAGCAACAGGACCTGCAACTGCAACTGCAGCAGCAGCGGATACGCCAAACTCATCCTCTACAGCGTGAACAAGCTCTGAAAGCTCGAGAACTG
>JAUNEH010000005.1:48150-50020 GCA_030525665.1 Ruminococcus sp. | reverse complement strand
AAGATATGATAAAACTTATTGTTTTTAATTGAAACTTTCTGTGGATTATATTATAATTTTATATATATAAGTTATATTGTTTGAAAAGATGAATCTTTGTTATAAGATAAAGAAAAGCTATAAGTTGTATTCGCTTTATGTTTACCGAATTAATAAATATTCATTAATTTATAAAGAAACTCCGATTTTGTATTATGTTCTTTTGACTGATTTCAGAGGGATAACTTTTCAAGTAGGGTAAGTTGGTAATATGTAATGGATAACAAAGATATTTTAGAAGTAACCCTCAACTTTTCTGATTGTGA
This sequence comes from Ruminococcus sp., assembly GCA_030525665.1. Classification (GTDB taxonomy): domain Bacteria; phylum Bacillota; class Clostridia; order Oscillospirales; family Acutalibacteraceae; genus Ruminococcoides. Next base: position 49,715 of record JAUNEH010000005.1, on the reverse strand, counting down.
TTATTTAGGTGAGGTGCACAAGATTATAAAAGAACAGTTAAATTTTCCCGAATGGTACGGATGTAATCTCGATGCTTTGTGGGACTGCCTCACAGGAATTATGCAGGCTCCTGCAAATATAAAGATTGTATTCAAACCTGAAAAGAAATCTACACTTGCGTTATCAGATGAAATTCAAAGAATTATTGAAGTTTTCAAAGAAGCTACTGATGAATATGGTGAAATTCAGCTTTTTGTGGACATCTAAATTGATTATATTTGAGGATTGTGGAACTGCCTCTTGCCAAGAGATGTGTACATCAGGTTCATGTTGCTTTGTGAATGTGTATGTTCAAATCTAATATATCTAAGAGTGTCACAATACATTTATGCTAAGACACTTTTTGTTTTAAGGTGATATATTTATATTGATTATATTCATTTTTTGCAAGTGACGCTTTGCTTTGTTTGTTTGGTAGTATCATTAAATCATAAATGTTTTGGAGGCAGTGCTATGGATGAATCAACAGATAAGTATGAGAATAGAATAAAAAAAGCAGAAACTTGGGAGGAAATGAAAAAGGTCTTAAAAGAACTACCCAAGGTTACATTGCGTCAAAGAATCGAAGAGCTTTGTGAAAAATACAACAAGAGTTTTTCTTATATTTGCGGATTTGCTGATATTCCTGAGTCAACCTTTTATGCAACTATCAACGAAACAAGAACGCCTAAAAAAGAGTTGATTATTAAAACAGCACTTGCCTTGGGTGCAACGATAGAAGAACTAAACGAATTGTTGAAGCTTGCAAAACTTAAAGAGCTTTATGCAAAAAATAAAGAGGATGCAATTATAATTTATGGTATGAAAAAAGGACTTGACCTCCAAGAGATAGACATGCTACTGAAAAGCCAAAATTCAAAAATGCGTTTGTGTAGGGAGAAGGATGATGAATAGAAACGAAGAAATCAAACTGGATTTCTTTATGTCACAAATCAAACATCTTGAAGATATAAAGGAAACCGAAAAAACTAAACTTAGTGTTGTGTTGTATGAAGCAACCCATACGACCTGCATTCTGAGGGTGTGTAAAAATCGTAATCTTTCTGCTGTATGTGATGCTTTGCTTCAAGTGAAAAACCCCAATGTAGCACTGGTGTATCAGTATGTTTATGCAGGTGGAAATACATACATCCTTGAAGAAATGCTAAGCGGTAAAACTATTGAGGAAATCATTGAGGATAAAGGTCTGTTTTCAGAAAAAGAAACAGCAAAATTTATTTCAGAGGTTTGCTCAGGTTTAGCGGACTTTCATAAAATGCAACCGCCTGTTATCCATAACGACATTAACACATCCAACATAATGCTTTGTGATGATAATAGAGTTAAGCTCTTTGATTTTGACATTTCACGAACATACAAAAAGGAAGCAAGTAAAAATACAGAGTTGTTCGGAACTGAGGAATATGCATCTCCAGAACACTATGGTTATGGTCAATCGGAACCACGAACTGATATATACTCCCTCGGTGTTACTATGCACAGGATGCTTTGCGGAGAATACCTTTCGGGTAATCGCAAGTGCCTT
>JAUNEH010000005.1:44930-48140 GCA_030525665.1 Ruminococcus sp. | reverse complement strand
AAGGACGAATGAAAAAGATAATTGAAAAATGTATCGAAATTGACCCTAAAAAAAGATACACATCCGTACAGCACTTGAAAAAAGACCTTGATAAAGTCCTGAACAGAAAAAAGACGGCTATTAAATTGATGTTTTTACTCTTGGTTGTTGCTGTTCTGTTTGTTGGTGCATTTTTAGTTTTTGGGAAATACTTTAACGAAAACAATTCGTTAATTCCTCAGAATGAAACCATAAATCAAATATCCACAGAAAATTCGGGTAGCATTGTCCCACAGACTACAAATGTTCAGGAAAACGAAGAACTTAAAAAGGTAGAAGTTGCCAAAAAGTTGGATGGCGAACTTCTTTCCTTGATTTCGCTTAATAACGGAACTATGGTATATCTGGAAAAAACATCTGATGAATATCACATTAAATCTTCATTGGGAACAGACAAGATTTTGCCGGCTAGTCTTGTAATAGAGGAATGTGAACTTTTATATAATACTTATACTGATAGTTTTTATATAGTCACTACTAATAATGATAAAGGTTATATTTATTCTCTGAGCAAGGATTTTAAGATAGACAGCAACCCCATATACAGTGCACCTCAGTCCTATACATCAGATGTTAAGGGTATGTTTTTCTCTGATGGAACGCTATATTGCAATGCGTTCGAAAAAGATTTGATTGATACAGACAGATGGTACCAAATCGGTTCAGCAAACTGTTCTCCCATTGCAGTAGCAAATGATCGGATTTATGACATCAGCAATAACTTCTATATGCTTGATGAATTATCAGTTGATGGTGATTGCTTAAATCAATATGAAATCCCAGGGGACACTTTATTTGACAGAGTTTGTTTCGCCGATGGTAAAGCTTTGTATTTAACTGTTGAGAAGGATAATAAAAGCTATGTTTACTATTTTGACGGCGAGAAATTTAATGGGTTTGTTTGTCTGAGCGATTATCAGCATTATACAGATTTCAAGTGTTCGGCAATGGCTGTAACCCAAAACAAGATTTGGATGTACGACAGCGAAATGAATGTGATAAAGGAATTTACAATTTAATATTATTAAAGACATAAATATTAAGAGCGACTACATGCTGATTTTAGCGTGTGGTCGCTCTTTTTTCGTAAGAATTTTTCTACAAATTGTAGAAAATTAAAAATCTCCCTTTGTTACAATAAAGATATACATATAATTTGTCGTATTTTGGGAATTTTTCAAGGAACAAGTCACCTGCCCTCAGACACTACGAAGTTCCGAAATGATGAATTATAATTAAGAAAGGAGATTTCATATGAGAGGTATGATAGCTATAAATACTAATAAAATCAAAGGTGAGTACTTAAACGGTGCTTACAGCGAATTATCAGAAATTCTCGGAATAGAGGCTGTGCTAAAATTACACGGAAAATACCGAGGTACACAACTGTTCTTTCCTGTAGAACTATTTAGCCGCGAATTCATAATAATGCAGATTATTGATGAGTATAACGGACACAACATCAAAGAGCTGGCTACCAAGTACGGATATACAGAACGGTGGATTCGCAAAATATTAAAAGAAAATATAGATAGCAATAAATAAAGGAGGCTAATATGGGTTTGTTGGATATTTTCGGAAAGGCGGCTGAATACATTATTCCAGCTATCATAGATTCTTTTCAAGGGCAAGAAGGTGGTGATACCGATGCGACATATTCAGACAGTACTAATATTCAAGAAATTGTTGCAGAGTGTGATGAGTTCTTAAAATTAGCACTTAAAATGACAATAGATGACATAGAAGAAATACTCAATTGTCTCACATCATTTGACAGGAGACTTTTAAAATTAAATAAACTTGATGAGCAAATTGATGATTTTTATTTAGCATCAAATCTAAACCGATTGGAAATCTCAAGAGAAAAAACAATTGATGAAATAACAAAAAAGTATGATGCTCGTCTTGAAGAGATTGGCGTAGCATCGAAAAATGAAAAAGATGTTAAAGCATTCTTTGACTTGCAAGAAGAATGGGATGGATACTTTGCCAAAAAGAGTATGTTGTTTGACTATAATCTGAAATATATGCAGAGATTAGCAAATCAAGCCAAAGATTTTATTGATGGCTGAAAATAAATAATAAAAGGAGAAATAAAATGACGGTAAAATTAATAGTGTTCCTACTGATTGCTGCGATTGTTTGTACAGTTATCGGAGGAATATCTGAAGTTGGATTTTTTAGCACGCTTGGTATCATTGGTTTCTGCGGTGCTGGTGTGGTTTTTCTTGCTTGGGTATTTAATAAATTTTTTCTCAAAAAATAGTAGAAGGGTGATAACTATATGTCAATATTATTTAATAGCGATAAATGGGTAGAATACCGCTGCTCACATTGCGGAGCTCTTTCAAGAAGACGAGAAGGCACCGGAAAGCCATCTCCCGGTAATTGTTCAAGAAGATACAGTATGCCCAATGGACAAAAAAGACCCCATGTTTGGGTTGTTAACAGAAAATACTAATACATAAAAATTTAATTACAAGATTTTATGTGTTTATAAACATAGTCGGTTTTATCTAACAATATAAAGGACGTCAACGACAGTTGACGTCCTTTGGTTAGATTATCGGAGACTGGTTAAACATTATCACGTTTACCTTGTATACTGGAGTGTGCAAAAAACTAAAAGCATTATTAGCACATCAACTGAAAAATGGTTTGCCGAATTGTTTTTATCTGCGGTTTTTACTGACGCTAAAGCTTTGGCACAGTTTGTTTGGGTATATGACACTACGAAAGATATAGAAAAAAGGGATACCTAATGGTATCCCTTTTACCTTATGGTGCGAGTGACGGGACTTGAACCCGTACGCGTCTCCACACACGCCCCTCAAACGTGCCTGTCTGCCTATTCCAGCACACTCGCATTTGCGACTATTGAATTATAGCACTGTAGGGTATAAATGTCAAGCATTATTTTTCAAAAATCGCAGATTTTTTTATCGAAGTTTGTTTGAGGTTGTTTTGCAGGTGGGTTTTAACTTGTCGGTGAAAATCACACAGAAATTTCGGTTGCTTTATTTTTTACTATCGTATATAATAGAGAAAAATTAATTTCCGCCTGTGGCGCAGTTGGATAACGCAGCAGATTCCGATTCTGAAGAACGGGGGTTCGAATCCCTTCAGGCGGGCCAAAAATAAAGCATCGTCGTCAGACGGTGCTTTGCTTTT
>JAUNEH010000005.1:43195-44830 GCA_030525665.1 Ruminococcus sp. | reverse complement strand
ATCCCTTCAGGCGGGCCAAAAATAAAGCATCGTCGTCAGACGGTGCTTTGCTTTTCGCTTGTAGGGATTCGAACGCTGAGAGGGCGAGAGGCGGAAAGAAAACAGTTTTAGGAATTTATCTCCCTTAACTTTCCTTGGTTAATGAAAATCATTCTACTAATAATATTGTGGAGGTGATTTTATGGCTAAAAAAGGTATGAAAAGGTATTTCTCCGAGCACGACAAAAACAACGTAGCACCTGTGCCCGAGATGAGTGGCAAGGTTAAAAGCGGCAAAGCAAAGGCTAAGCCTGTTATTTCGGGAGAAACTGTGCCTTTTATAAGGTCGTATCATGCGGTGCCTTTTACTAATATGAATGAGATTCCGCCTGTATTCGGTGCTGTCGACAACGACTTGGCAGTGGCAAATATGGAAAACGATTTTGATATGACTGCGGCTGATAAAGAGGATTTCAGAAAGCCTCGTGAGTAATATGGATTCTATTTGGCGAAGTATAAGCGAAACACCGAGGTTTGAGAGACTCAAGGGTGATATTAATACAGATGTTCTTGTGATTGGCGGCGGTCTTGCAGGACTTTTGACGGCATACCTTTTGAATGAAAAAGGTGTGGACTGCGTACTTTTGGAGAAGGACAGAATCTGCTCGGGTACTACTGCCAATACCACAGCCAAGATTACAGCTCAGCATGGGCTTGTATATAGAAAAATCCTGAAATCCTATGGCAAAGAGTATGCTCAGATGTATTATAGTGCAAATATGCAGGCAGTTGATAACTTGAAGAAGCTTTGCAATAAGGCAGGCTGTGCTTTAGAGGAAAAGGATAATTTTATCTACAGCTTCAATAAATATAAGCTTGATGATGAGCTTGAGGCGTTGTGCAAAATCGGCGTATCTGCACTATATTTGGAGTCCTTGCCTTTAACTTTACCTGTTTCCGGAGCTGTAGGTTTTGCAAATCAGGGGCAGTTTAACCCTGTTGCGCTTGCAGGTTTTATTGCGAAAAATTTAAAGATTTTCGAAAATACAAAGGTTATCGAAATGATAGGCACAACCGCCCTTACAGACTTTGGTAAGGTCAAAGCAAAAAAGGTAGTGGTTGCTACTCATTTTCCTTTTATCAATAAACACGGAAGTTATTTTTTAAAGCTTTATCAGCATCGCTCTTATACGATTGCTCTTAAAAATGCAGAAAAGCTTGATGCTATGTATGTGGACGACAGCAAAAAAGGCCTTTCGTTTAGCAGTTTTGGCGAGTATTTTTTGCTTGGAGGCGGCGGTCACCGCACCGGTAAGCAGGGCACAAGCTATAAGGAGCTGAGAGCTTTTAAAGATGAGCAGTTGAAAGGCTGTGAAGAGGTTTTTCATTTTGCGGCACAGGATACTATGAGTCTTGACGGGATTCCGTATATCGGTAATTACTCTAAAAATACTCCCGATTTGTATGTTGCTACAGGTTTTAACAAGTGGGGAATGACAGGCTCTATGGTAAGTGCAGAGCTGATTTCGTCAATGATTACAGACGAAAAAATATATTATGAGCCTGTGTTTTCACCGTCAAGAAGTATTTTAAAGCCACAGCTTTTTGTTAATGGTATTGAAATTAATACTGCTGTAACTATTAATGGTAATGGTC
>JAUNEH010000005.1:38803-43185 GCA_030525665.1 Ruminococcus sp. | reverse complement strand
ACAAAAAATCTTATTATGCCTACCACAAGGCGTTGTCCCCATTTAGGCTGTGCACTGAAGTATAATCGAGAAGAACACAGCTGGGATTGTGCCTGCCATGGCTCAAGATTTGCTAAAAACGGCAAAGTTCTTGATAATCCCGCCAATGATGATTTAAAAATGAATTAAACTTATAACCTTCGTCAATAATAAAGTAAACGTATTGACGGGGGTTTTTGTGTGCAGTACAGCAAGGTTGAAATATGCGGAGTTAATACCGCAAATCTTAAGCTTTTGAGTGAAAAAGAAAAGCAGTCGCTTTTAGAGATAATGAAAAACGGCAGTGATTCCGAGAAAAAGGCGGCTCGGGATAAGATGGTACAGGGAAATCTCAGGCTTGTGCTTTCGGTGGTTCAGCGTTTTGTAAATCGCGGAGAAAATCCTGACGACTTGTTTCAGGTTGGAGTTGTCGGACTTATTAAAGCTATCGATAATTTTGAGTGCGACAGAGGGGTAAAGCTCAGCACTTACTGCGTGCCTATGGTAATAGGAGAAATCAGACGCCATCTTCGGGATTCGGGTGCGGTAAGGGTAAGCCGAAGCCTTAGAGATACGGCTTACCACGCTATGCAGATAAAAGAAAGGCTTACATTGGAAAATAATCGCGAACCGACAGTAGAGCAAATTGCCGAGGTTATGAATCTTCCTAAAGAAAACGTAGTAATGGCGTTAGAGTCGGTGGTGGCACCTGTGTCTCTTTACGAGCCGGTGTTTTCTGACGGCAACGATACTGTATATGTAATGGACCAAGTGGGGGACAAGTGCGATGACGTAAGCTGGCTTGAGGAGCTTTCGCTAAAGGAGGCTATAGCGAAGCTGAGTGAGCGTGAAAAGCGGATTTTGGGACTCAGGTACTTTCAGGGGAAAACCCAGATGGAGGTAGCAAAGCTTGTGGGGATTTCGCAGGCTCAGGTCAGCAGAATAGAAAAATGTGCCCTTGAATCTATAAAAAGGGGGCTGTAGGGCGGATATATCCGCCTTATTTTTTTTAAGGGAATAAATAATTAATTTGTAAAAAAGCATTGACAAATTGTCTTTAGGAGGTTAGACTATAATAAAAGAGGTCGATAATCGATAGACCTATAGGAGATTGTAAAATGGAAGAAAAAAGATTAGGCGTTGTAGAGGCTAAGTTTGCCGACCTTATTTGGCAGTACGAGCCCCTTACATCAGGCGAGCTTGTTAAGCTTTGTTTTTCTGAGCTTAACTGGAAAAAGTCCACGACCTACACAGTTTTGAAAAAGCTTTGTGACCGTGGCATTTTTAAGAATGAGGGAAGCGTGGTGACTTCTCTTATATCAAAATCGGATTTTTACGCAATGCAAAGCGAAAAATTCGTAGAAGAGACCTTTGCGGGCTCTTTGCCTCAGTTTATTGCGGCTTTTACTAAGCGAAAGGCTTTAAGCGAGGCAGAAATTGAAGAAATCAAAAGGATGATAGACACCGCAGGAAGTGATTAAATGGTCGAGTTTTTCTTAACACTTCTTAATATGAGTCTTGTTGCCGGCTGGCTTATTGTAGCTTTGCTGGTTTTAAGGCCGTTGCTCAAAAAAGCTCCCAGAGCATTTGTATGTGCTTTGTGGGGGCTTGTTGGGCTAAGACTTGTGTGTCCCTTCTCTTTTGAAAGTGTTCTGAGCCTTATTCCATCCTCTGAGCCTATAAGCAAAGAGGTAATAATAACTCAGGGCGAACACATAGGTGATTTGCAGACGGCTATACATCGGCAGTCGGTAAATATTATATCAAATACGCTTGCTTCCCCTGCAGGAGCAAGTTTTAACCCTATGCAGGCAATCTCCTTAGTCGCCGCCTTTATATGGGTGGTGGGTGTTGCGGTTATGCTTATTATCAGTCTGGTAAGCTTTTTAAGTCTTAAGAAAACTGTTTCGCCGTCTATTAATACGGGCGGTAACGTTTTTATTAACGACGAAATCGCATCTCCCTTTGTGTTAGGAATTATCAGACCTAAAATCTATATTCCGTCTTCTTTGACAGAGTACGAAAAAGGTTTTGTAATTGCCCACGAAAGCGCTCATATAAAGCGACGCGACTACCTTATTAAGCCTTTGGGTTATGCTTTGCTTTCTCTGCATTGGTTTAATCCCCTTGTGTGGGTTGCTTATATACTTCTTTGCCGCGACATTGAAAGTGCCTGTGACGAGCTGGTAGTTAAGAAAATGGATTACAACGGCAAAAAAGAATACTCTCAGATTCTTTTAAGGCTTAGCTTGCCTGTAAACAAAATCAGGGCGTGTCCTGTTGCTTTTGGCGAGGTTGGAGTAAAGAGCAGAGTAAAATCTGTGCTTAATTATAAAAAGCCTGCCTTCTGGGTTACTTCTGTAGCAGTGGTGCTGGCGGCGGTGCTTTCTATTTGTTTTCTTACGAATCCCATAAGCGCAAAAAACGAGGAAACCGAAACCCTTGAAAAGTGTATTTCAAAGGCGATTGTTGACTTTAATAAAACCGAAAACGGCAATTTGAACTTTTGTGTAGAAAATTACGTTGAGCTTAAAACCCTTACCTTTAATGAGGATATAACTGTCTATATATGGGCGTATTACGGCGAATACCAGCAAAATGGCGATAAAGCAGAGTTGGTTTTCGAAAGCTACAAGCCTGCCAAGGTTAGGGTTGTAAAGGAAGAGATGTCCTATAGTCTGGTAGAGTACACCGCGGCCGAAACCGGTAACATTTCAGCGTGGGCGAAGGAGAATTTTCCTCAGGAGCTTTTTGAAAGCGTTATGTACACACCCGGTTATTACAACGACCAGAAAAGCTCAGCTTTGGAAATTGCCAAAGAGCATTTCGGTATTTCTGCCGAAAGCAACGAGCTTTTTCCTGTGTTTAATGCCGAGGTGCTTGAAATAAGCGAAAAATACATTACGGTAGCACCCTTAAAAGGTGAGTGTGTCAGCAGAAATACCTTTGATAAGGTAAGACTCAGCACAGAGCACCTGTCATCTACAAGCTATTCACCCTTCGTAGGAGATATAGTAAGGGTACGTTATGTGGACATAATCACAGTTGAAAGCGACCCGCCGATTCTTCATAAGGTGTTTAACCTTGACTTGCTTGAAAGCAAGGTAGGTACCGAACTGCCTGTGGTGGTTTATTCGGGCGGCGAGGGTGCATATTATATGAAAGAACCTGTGCAGGATAAGGTTTACGCATTGACCGACGGTAATATTGCAGTATGGTTTCCCGGGTCGTACTTTTCTGTTAACGAGGGTAAAAGAACGTTTATTATGAGCTGTGAAGAAAAGTACGAGTACACAACAGATACCGAAAGCGATACAGACATAATTCATAACAATGAAGGCATATATTCGGAAGAAGCCGAGCACAAAGGAAATATTGTTACGGGCAGTGTTTCGTATGAAGGCGAAGATATGGTGCTTTGTGCAGATGATGCCGATTGGCTCACTATGTACTTTGTAAAGGATGGAGATTCGTATGTTTTCAGCGAGTCTAAAAGTCTTGAATGGGCATCTATGGCAGAAATCGAGGATTTTGACGAGGATGAATTTTTAGGCTTTCCTTTTAAAAATGGTGATGCTTTTGTTCTTGCTGAAGCATTATAAAGAATTTGATGCTAAAGCTTGCATAGGAGTATTATTTGTTGACTAAAGTATATTTGCGTAGTAAAATACTTTAGGTGATATTTGTGAAAGTAAATTTCAGCAAAGGCTTTAATGCAGTGGGCTTGCTGCTTCTGACGTTTCAGATTTTAGTGTGCCTTTTTGAATACATAGTAAACACTGCAGACGTTGCACTGTTTTTCGTTAATACATGGGTAGGACTCATAGGATTTTTGCTTATGATTGTGCTGTTTGTAAAAAACAGACTGGGAGAGGATTTTATACTTACATTAATCGGTGCTTTGCTGTGGGTGGCTCAGTTTGTACAGATATTCAGAGGCTTTAATAATCAGTATTTATCGGCGTTTTTATATTGTTCGCTGGGGATTTTAGGCGTAGCTTTTATATTAATCGGTTTAATCGTAAACACCGTAAAAAATAAAAAAGAAAATAAAAAATAAAGCACATACCGCTATGCTTTTGTATAGCGTGCAGGTGTGTGCTTTTTATATTTTCGAAATTAGAAATATTATTATAATGCTGTAACCTTTTGTTATTATTTATTAACTTGCAATTGGCAAATGTTGTGGTATAATTTACAATATATAATTATACATACAATATATGGAGTGAATTTGTATGAAGTGTCCTTATTGCAGCTTTGACGAAAGCAAGGTTATAGACTCACGTCCTGCGGATGACGGTGAAAGAATCCGCCGCCGCCGCGAATGCCTGCGCTGCGGCCGCCGTTTCACCACCTATGAA
>JAUNEH010000005.1:10829-38793 GCA_030525665.1 Ruminococcus sp. | reverse complement strand
GCTTAGGTTGCGGCAAGCGTTTTACAACTCATGAGGTTATTGAAACTGTACCGATTGTGGTTGTTAAGCGTGACAAATCCAGAGAAGTGTTTAATCGCTCAAAGCTTATGGGCGGTTTTTTAAGAGCCTGTGAAAAACGTCCTGTATCTATGGACCAGATTGAGTCTTGCATTGATTCTATCGAGTCTAAGCTTCAAAGCGGACTTGACCGAGAGGTGACTTCTGACAAAATCGGTGAGCTTGCAATGGATGCCTTAAGAGGTCTTGATGACGTTGCGTACATCCGCTTTGCGTCTGTTTATAAGAATTTTGCCGATATAGGAACATTCCGTGAAGAGCTTAATAAGCTTGACAGCGGAAAATAATTAAATATAAAACTTAACGCCCGAGCATCGGTTTGCTCGGGCGTTTTTGTGATTAATAAGATTGTAGCCGTAACTGATTATGAGCAGCTGTCACATCCGCAGCCGTGGTCGTGGTCGCATTCCTGAATTTTGCCTACAATGGGCTCGGGGTCAACGCCAAGACGTGTGTAGTAATCAGAAAGAGCCGCTTTAATAGCCTGCTCGGCTAAAACTGAGCAATGTACCTTCACTGCAGGAAGTCCGTCTAAAGCCTCCATAACAGCTTTGTTTGTAAGCTTTAAAGCTTCGTCAATAGTCTTGCCCTTAATAAGCTCGGTAGCCATTGAGCTTGTAGCAATAGCGGCACCGCAGCCGAAGGTCTTGAACTTACAGTCGGTAATAACGTTGCCCTCAACCTTAATATACATTCTCATAATGTCACCGCATTTTGAGTTGCCAACTTCGCCAACGCCATCAGCATCAGGAATTTCGCCAACATTGCGGGGATTAGCAAAATGGTCCATAACCTTTTCTGAATATGCCATATATAAAAACCTCCATTAGTTTTCGCTTTGTTTAATCTTGTCCCAAAGGGGAGAGAAGCTTCTCAAATACTCTACAATCTTTGGTACATTTTCTAAGATATAATCAACGTCTTCCTCGGTATTATTGTCAGAGAAAGAAATTCTTAAGCTTCCATGAGCAATTTCATGGGGAAGACCTATACTTAAGAGCACGTGGCTGGGGTCAAGGCTTCCCGATGTACAGGCAGAGCCTGAAGAAGCGCTGATGCCTGCAAGGTCAAGACGAAGAAGCAGGCTTTCGCCCTCAATACCCTCGAAGCACATATTCATATTGCCGGGAAGACGCATATCTCTGTCGCCGTTTAAGCGTGAACGCTCGATTTTTAAGAGACCGTCAATAAGGCGGTTACGCATATTGGTAAGCTTTGCTTTACGCTCATCCATTGTATCAACGGCAATTTTAAGAGCCTCTGCAAGGCCGACAATGCCTGCAACATTTTCTGTGCCTGCACGTCTGCCTTTTTCCTGAGCACCGCCGTCAATAAGAATTTCGGGTCTTACGCCACGTCTTACATATAAAGCACCGCAGCCTTTGGGGCCGTGGAACTTGTGAGCAGTAAGAGAAAGTAAGTCAATATTATCGGCAACTACATCAATGGGAACATTACCCATAGCCTGAACTGCGTCGGTGTGGAAAAGCACCTTAGCATCTCTACAGATTTTGCCGATTTCAGCAATAGGCTGAATTGTGCCGATTTCGTTGTTGGCGTACATAATTGTAACCAGTGCTGTGTCTTCTCTTAAGGCGTTCTTTACGTCCTCGGGGCGTACGATACCGTTTTCGTAAACGTCAAGATATGTTACCTCGAAGCCCTGCTTTTCCAAAGCCTTGCAGGTGTGAAGCACTGCGTGATGCTCAAACTTGGATGTGATGATGTGCTTTTTGCCTTTTTTATAAAGGGCAGTGGCAACACCCTTGATTGCCCAGTTGTCACTCTCAGACCCGCCTGAGGTAAAGTAAATCTCGCTTGCGTTTTGTGCACCGATTAAGTCGGCAACGGTTTGGCGTGCTTCTTCAACTGCATCCTTTGCCTCAGAGCCAATCTGATAAAGGCTTGAGGGGTTACCATAAACCTCGGTGAGGTAGGGCATCATTTTATCTAAAACCTTGGGGGATAATGCCGTAGTTGCGGCATTGTCTGCATATACCTTTCTCATAATTTCTCCTTATTTATTGATTCTGAGAAGCCGCAACAGCTAACCTGTCGCATCTCTCGTTCATTGGATGATTATTGTGACCCTTTACCCACACAACAGACACCTTGTGTATATCACAAAGATTTAAAAGCTTTTCCCACAAGTCGGGGTTAAGAGCTTTGTCCTTTTTTGTCCGCATCCAGCCCTGAGCCTGCCATTTCTTTGCCCAGCCGCGCTCTAACGCGTTGCAGACATACTGACTGTCGCTGTAAAGGGTAACCTCGCATGGTTCTTTAAGCATTTGAAGTGCAGAAATAACAGCTAAAAGCTCCATGCGGTTGTTGGTTGTGTGAGGCTCGCCGCCTGAGATTTCTTTTTCTACGCCGTTATAGCAAAGAATTGCACCCCATCCGCCGGGACCGGGGTTGCCCGAGCAGGCACCGTCGGTATAAATATCGACCTTCTTCAAGTCTCACACCTCCTCTAAAAATATACCAACCTATATTATAACACCAAAATTAAGCTTTGCAACATTTATTTGTTTATTTTTTATCAGAGTTTGGATATTTGGTTAGCATTAACTAACTTTCTTCGGATTTGCTCATAATTATGTATAATAATTAAAGTTACAGCCTATAGTAGAAATGTATAATGTTTGCTTGACACAGGCGAGGTTAAAAGGTACAATATAATGTAAAGTTAAATTCGGAAATTATGTCTTGATTTCGGCTGCGGCGAGCAAGGCAACACATATATTTACATAGTTTTATGTATTTGATTTAAAAGAAAACGGAGGAAAATTGTGAGCAATAATACAAATGAATCAGCTGTTAAAAGCAAAAAGAAGCCTCAGCAAAACGCGAAAAGCGGTAAAAAGCACAGCTCTGTCCCTGCTAAAAAGGGCAAGAAACAGAGCTACAAGGCTTACAAACCTAAGGCAAAGTCTAATACAAAGCCTGCAGGGGATTTTAACCTTAAGCCTGAGGATGAATTTTTAAGCACTGACGGCAGTGACTTCCTTGGCTACAGCGTATCTGGCAAAAAGGCTCCTAAGCAGAACAAAAAGCCTCAGTATAAAAAGAACTATAGAAATACAGAGGCAAAAAAGAAGTTTGACGATGAATTTATAGAGAAGATAAAGCCCTCTGTTAAGGTTGCGTTTTTAGGCGGACTTAACGAAATCGGCAAGAATATGACCCTTTTTGAATGTGAGGGCGACATGGTGCTGGTAGATTGCGGAATGGCATTTCCTGACGGCGATATGTTGGGTGTTGACCTTGTAATCCCCGATTTTACCTATGTTGAGCAAAACAAAGATAAGCTTAAGGGCATTGTGATTACCCATGCACATGAGGACCATATTGGCGGACTTCCTTACCTTTTAGGAAAGCTAAATGCTCCTATATATTCCTCGCCTTTGGCGGTGGGGCTTATCGGCAATAAGCTAAGAGAGCATTCTCTGCCTAAGAATCCCGATTTAAGAGAGGTAAAGGCTGGTCAGAAGGTTCGCTTGGGTTGCTTTGAAATTGAGTTTATCCACGTTAACCATTCAATCCCTGATTCCTTGGCAATAGCTTTGCATACACCTGCAGGTACCATTGTGCACACAGGTGACTTTAAGGTTGACTATACTCCCACCGAGGGCAAGCCTATAGACCTTAATGCTTTTGCACGTCTTGGCGACGAGGGTGTGCTGTGCCTGATGGCAGACAGCACCAATGCGTCCCGCCCGGGTAATACACCTTCCGAAACTACTGTTATGGCAAGCTTTGATAGCCTTTTCAAGGAGGCAGAGGGCAAGCGTATTATTATTGCAACCTTTGCGTCAAACGTCAGCCGAGTTCAGCAGATTATCAACTGTGCCGAGAAATACGGCAGAAAGGTGGCTTTCTCCGGCAGAAGTATGCTTAATTATATGAGCGTTGCAAGTGAGCTTGGCTATCTTAATATTCCCGAGGGTATTCTTATAAATATCGATATGCTTAACCGCTATACAATGGGCGAAATCGTACTTATTACTACAGGCAGTCAGGGTGAGCCAATGTCGGCTTTAAGTCGTATGGCTTATTCTGACCACCGCAAGGTAAGCGTAGGCGAAGGCGACTTTATTATAATTTCTGCTAATCCCATTCCTGGCAACGAGCGTACAGTAGGCAACCTTGTTGACGAGCTTTTAAAAAGAGGCTGCAAGGTTATTTACGAATCTATGTACGAGGTTCATGTTTCGGGTCACGCCTGCCAGGAAGAGCTTAAGATTATTCAGGCTTTAACAAAGCCGAAGTACTTTATTCCTGTTCAT
Organism: Ruminococcus sp.; assembly: GCA_030525665.1. Classification (GTDB taxonomy): domain Bacteria; phylum Bacillota; class Clostridia; order Oscillospirales; family Acutalibacteraceae; genus Ruminococcoides. The sequence continues at coordinate 34,429 of JAUNEH010000005.1, read as the reverse complement.
GGCGAGCAGAAGCACCTTAGAAAGCATAAGGATATTGCTGTTTCTATGGGTATGCCTAAGGAAAACGTATATATAGGCGACAACGGTAAATGCGTTGAGCTTCACGAAAAATATATTAAGGAAGCTGCATCTGTTCCTGCAGGGCAGGTATTTGTTGACGGCTTAGGTGTAGGCGACGTAGGAAGCATTGTGCTCAGAGACAGAAAACACCTGGGTCAGGACGGACTTATTACCATTGTTGCTTCTCTCGACGTTTATGACGGTCACGTTGTAAGCGGACCCGACGTTGTGTCTCGCGGCTTTGTGTACGTTAAGGAAAGCGAAAGCCTGCTTGACGAGGTCAGAAAACTGGCCCTTGCAATTTTAGAGGATTGTGCCGACAGACGTATTCAGGAATGGGGTACAATCAAAAACAAGGTTAAGGACGGAGTGTCGCAGCTTATCAGCCAGAAAACAGGCAGGTATCCTATGATTCTTCCTATATTGATGGAGGTTTAATGTATTTGCAATGCAAATACAGCGATATATCGTCTGCGACGATGCGATATGTTTGCTAAAGCAAACGTTAAAGATGTGAGGAAAAGGTTATGAAAAATAAATTTGCACACACAGTACCTTATTTGGTGCTGTTTGCAATAGCTATGATGATTATTGCCATTCCTGCCGCTTTTTACGATTTGAATCTGTTTTTTATACAGGGTGCGGTTGCCTTGGTGGCAGTAATTGCGGCAATAATACTTTACTTTCTGTTTTCAAGGTATGCTCAGTTTTCGCTGCGTAATTCGGTTAAGAACATACGCAACGCCGACACAGGCTTTGCTGATAAGCTTAGCTTTCCTGTGGCGGTTTTAAATAACGACAACGAGCTTGTGTTTTACAACAGAGCTTTTAAAAAGCTTTTTTGCCCCGAGGAAAATCTCTTGGGGGTACATATCGACTACAGATTTTTTTCTGCCGATGTTTCGGATATTGTAAAAAACGAAGGCACTGCCGTTAAATATGGTGACCTTCAGCTGACTGCCTTCGGTGCTGATACAGGTACAGGTACGGTGCTATACTTTTATGATGACACCTATTATAAAAAGGTAGATGCCGAATACAAGGCTACACGCCAATCGGTGGCTATGGTGGTTTTTGATAACCGCGAGCTTTTTATAGACGAGTTTGAAGAAGAAAGTGCCCACATTGTACTGCACGTAGAGGATACGCTGCAAAAGTGGGCGGCGGATGCAAACGCACTTTACCGCAAGCTGGCAGGTAACCGCTATATGGTTATTTTCGAAGAGCGTGAGCTGAAAAAGATAATTGAAACCAAATTTGATATTCTGGATAAAATCCATGAGATTAAAATGGGTGATATTGAGGCTACGGTTTCTATCGGTATTGGCAGAGGCGAGAAGAATTTAAGAAAGAGCCAGTTGTCGGCAAAGCGTGCACTGGATATGGCTTTGGGAAGAGGCGGAGACCAGGTTGCGATTGCCACAGGCAAGGATTTTGACTTTTACGGCGGTAAGTCCGTAGGTGTTGAAAAGCAGACTAAGGTGCGTACACGTATGATAGCAGACTCTGTTGCAAATGCTGTTTCTGAGTGTGACAAGGTTGTTATTACAGGTCATAGGTTTTCTGACCTTGACTCAATTGGTGCTTCTATCGGTATGTACAGGGCGGTTACACGTGCTCTGGGTAAAAAAGCCTGTATTGCTGTAAATTATGAGACCTCAATGGCAAAGTCTCTTATTGATAAGTACACAAGAGACAGGGGCGAGGGGATTTTTGTAAGTCCTCAGCAGGCACTTACTCAGATGACTTCAAAAACCCTGCTTATTATTGTGGATACACAGACTGTAGGTATGCTTGAGGATAATCGGCTTTTTGAGCAATGCGGTGCATGTATTGTAATTGACCATCACCGACGTCAGGTTGACCATATTGAAAATGCTGTTGTGTTCTTAAACGAACCGGGGGCTTCTTCGGCATCTGAGCTTTGTACAAGTATTATCGACAATTTCGAGGGCGAGCCTTTAGGCAAGCCCGAGGCAGAGGCACTTCTTTCGGGTGTTATTTTAGACACCAAGAATTTTGTTATAAACGCAGGCTCTGCGGCGTTTGAGACTGCGGCATACTTACGTAAAAAAGGTGCGGATACCGTTGCTATCCGTCAGCATTTTGCAGATTCTATCGAAAGCTACGTGAATAAGTACAAGCTGATTTCTAACGCAAAGATATACAAGGAATGTGCCATTGTTCTTGTTAAAGACAAGGTTGAGGACGTAAGACTTTTGGCGGCAAAAGCGGCAGACGAGCTGTTGCTTATTAAGGGGGTTAATGCTTCCTTTGTTATGTACCGCACCAATGAAGGTACCATTAACATTTCGGCACGAAGCTTTGGCAAAAGAAACGTTCAGATTATTATGGAAAAAATGGGCGGCGGCGGCCACCACACTATGGCGGCGGCTCAGCTTGAAGAGAGCTCTTTCGAGGCGGCTGTTACTAAGCTTATATCCGCTATCGATGAATAAAAGGTTTATTACAGGAGGTAATATATATGAAATTGGTTTTATTACAGGACGTTAAGTCCTTAGGAAAAAAGGGAGAAATGGTAAATGCCTCTGACGGCTACGCAAGAAATTTCCTTATTCCCAAGGGACTTGCAAAGGAAGTTAACAATCAGGTTATGAATGAGTTCAAAAATGCAGAGAACTCTAAGAAATACAAAACCGAGCAGGAAATTGCCGCCGCTAATGCTGCTAAGGCAAAGCTTGACGGTAAGAGCATTTTAATTAAGGCAAAAGCAGGTCAGGGCAGTAAGCTTTTCGGAAGCATTACATCCAAGGAAGTAAGTGCCGAGATTAAGAATAAGTTTTCACTTGATATTGACAAGCGTAAAATTGTTATGAGCGACATCAAATCTGTCGGCTCTTTTAAGGCAGAAGTTAAGCTTTATACAGGTATTTCTGCCGCATTAACTATTGAGGTTGAAGCTCTTTAATTTTACCGAAAAGGACGCATTAAAATGGCAAATGATATTGTCAAAACCGAATATGACGGCTTAAGTCTGCCCTACAGCCCCGAGGCTGAGCAGGCGGTGCTGGGTGCTATTATTTACGAGCCCGATTGCTTTGGCAGGGTTGCCGAAATTTTAACCAAGCCCGATTTCTTCCATATGTCTATGCATAGAATGATTTACTCTACTATGCTTTCTATGTTTACACAGGGCCTTTCTATCGACTTTGTTACTCTGTACGAGGAATTAAAGCACGAAAAAAACTTTGACCCCACCGAAGGAAAAACATACCTTGCGGCTTTGGTTGAAAACTGCCCCTCTATTTCTAACGTAGAGGTTTATGCAAAGTTAGTCCGCGACAAGTACGATATTCGTCAGCTCATTTTTGCTGCAAGGCGTATTATGGACGAGGCAACTGCTGCTGAGCTTGAGTCCGAGCTACTGGTAGATTCTGCCGAGCAGATGATTTTTGATATCCGCAGAGGTAAGAATATTCAGGGCTTACAGCGACTTGACGAGGTTATTTTAAAAACCTTTGACCGTCTTGATTCTTTAAATAAAGACGACGAAGCGTTAAAGCCAATTCCTTCGGGTATCGGTGAAATTGACCGTATTACTACGGGTCTTAACCGAAGCGACCTTATTATACTTGCGGCACGACCCGGTATGGGTAAAACATCGTTTGCACTTAATATTGCACGCAACGTTGCGTTAAAGTCGAATAAAACGGTTGCGTTTTTCTCTTTGGAAATGACAAAGGACCAGCTTGCAAGCCGTCTGCTTTCTTCCGAAGCCTTGGTAGGCGGTACAAAGCTCAGAACAGGCAAGCTTAACGACGAAGAGTGGCAGAGGATTATTTCTGCCGGTGACGTGCTTTCAAAGTGCGACATGTATCTTGACGATACCCCGGGTATCAGTGTGCCTGCAATGAAGGCAAAATTAAGACGTCTTCGTAATATTGACTTGGTTGTTATCGACTATTTACAGCTTATGACAACAGGCAGACATACTGACAACCGAGTACAGGAAATTTCTGAAATTACACGAAATCTGAAGGTGCTTGCTAAGGAACTTGGTGTGCCTGTTATTTGTCTTTCACAGCTTTCCCGAGCCAGTGAAAAACGTGCCGAGGACCATCGTCCTCAGATTTCTGACCTTAGAGATTCGGGTTCTATCGAGCAGGATGCCGATATTATCCTTTTTCTTTACAGAGAAGCGTATTACGACAAAAACAAGGTAATCGGCGGTGACAACTCTGAAATCGACCAGAATAGTGCCGAGTGTCTTATTGCTAAAAACCGTCATGGCGAAACAGGTACTGTTAAGCTTCATTGGCAGGGCGAATTTATGAGGTTTACCTCTCCGGAGCTTGGTCGTGAATAATAAGGTCTTACATACAATCAATACCCATAATATGCTTTCAAAGGGCGACAGTGTAATTGTTGCACTTTCGGGCGGGGCGGACTCGGTGACCCTTTTAAACGTGCTTTTATCCTTAAAGGAACCGCTTAATTTAAAGATATACGCCGCCCATGTTAATCATAATCTACGCGGCGAAGAGTCGGACCGCGACGAGGCTTTCGTAAAAAAGCTTTGCGAAGAAAATCAAGTTGAGCTTTTTCTCAGAAGTGTTGACGTTAACGCACTTTCCAAAGAAAGCGGCGAAGGCTTTGAGGCAGTGGGACGACGTGTCAGATACGAATTTTTTCATGAGCTTTCAGAAAAGTGTAACGCCTTTGTGGCAACGGCGCATACCTTAAGTGACTCTTTGGAAACAGCTCTTTTAAATCTTGCAAGGGGGACATCTATTTCGGGGCTTTCCTCGATTCCATACAAAAGAGGCAGTATTATCAGGCCTTTGCTTGATGTGTCAAGAGAAGAAGTTGAGAAATACGTAGCTGATAATGCCCTTAAATACGTTAACGACAGTACCAACGCCGATACAGATATATGTAACCGCAATAAGGTGCGTCACAGGGTTGTGCCGGTGCTTAAAGAAGTAAACGAGGGCATCGAAAGTAACTTCATCAGACTAAGGCAAAGTCTTGCCGAGGCTGAGGATTTTATTAAAAGCGAAGCCGAAGTCTTGATTAATAAGTCAAGGCTTAAATACGGCTACGACGCGGGGGTGCTTTGCTCTGCTCCTGCCGCACTTAGAAATTACGCCTTAAAGCTTATTGTTGAGGATGCAGGTGCAGGTTACGAGCACAAGCACCTTGAGCTTATTAAAGATATTCTTATAAAAGGCGGTGCCGTTGATCTTGTGGGCGGATTCACCGCAAAGGTTCAGCAGAGAATATTTCGAATTGTTGCTGAAAAAGCCGATGAAAAGGCAGTTTTTACATTTGACATAAATACAGAATTTCGTTTGGACGGAAAGGTATATTCTATTAAAGAATTAACCGAAGAGGAAATTATTTACAAAAAGTTATCACTAAGGGTTATCGGATGTGATAAAATCAACCTCGGTGCAGTTTTTCGCACAAGAAAAGAGGGCGACAAAATCGCTCTTCTTAAAAGAGGCATAACAAAAGACTTGCGAAAGCTTCAAAACGAGCTGAAAATACCCGCCGAGCAAAGGGATAGCATGCTTTTGCTTTTAAGCGGCGAAAAAATTCTTTGGGCAGAGGAAATCGGTGTTACTGCATTTGGAAAGTACGAGGGCTCAAATGGGGTTTTAATAGAAATCAGAGAGGATAAGGGTTATGCATAAGGATTGTGAAAGAATTCTCATAAGTGAGGCAGAGCTTAAGGCTATGGTTAAGGATATAGCCGCAAAAATAAGTAAAGATTATAAAGACAAAAACCTTTTGCTTGTAGGCTTACTTAAGGGCAGTGTTGTGTTTATGGCTGACCTTATGAAGGAGCTTGAGGTTGACTGCAAAATTGATTTTATTTGTGTTTCAAGCTACGGCTCAGGTACTGAGAGCAGCGGCAGAGTTAATATTGTCAAAGATGTTTCTCAGCCTGTGGATGGTATGGATGTTCTTATTGTAGAGGATATTATCGACAGCGGAAATACACTTAACTTTATCCTTAAATATTTCGAGGCAAAGGGTGTTAACTCTGTTAAAATCTGCACCCTTTTAAGTAAGCCCGACCGTCGTGTGGTAGAAATTCCCGTTGACTACATTGGTGCGGAAATTCCTGACGAGTTCGTTATAGGCTACGGCTTGGACTATGCTGAAAATTACAGAAGTCTTCCGTATGTAGGAATACTGAAGAGGTCTGTTTACTCATAATTGAGCTTAAATTTTACATAATACACTAAGGAGTGAATTTAATTGCAGAATAATAATAAGAACTCAGCTTTAAAGCTGCTTATTTATCTGGGAATTCCTATTTTGGTTATTATCGGAATTATAGTATTTGTCAACAGCACAAAGGTGCCCGAGTACACATATTCCGATATTGTTAACTATTTCAGGACCGAACAGGTAAGAGAGTTTACTGTAGATGTAGGCTCAGGTAGGCTTGAAATGAAGGTAGTAGACCCGGATGCGGCTACATCTGACGAAGCAGTGGCAGGCACTGCCGACAAGAATTCAGGCGGTATTTTCGGCGGCTTTGCAAATAATTCCAAGAAGGAAGACGACGGACTTAAAGAAATTACCTATAATCTTGCAAGTATCGACCTTTTCTATAACGACGTCAACGACTACGTTTTAGCATACAACGAGGCTAACCCTGATGCTCAGCTTGAGTACGACTATACTCCTGCTAAGAATAATTCCTTCTGGATTGAAATGATTCCTACCTTCCTGCTTATTGCGGCGTTGGTAATCTTCTGGTTTGTTATTATGAAGAAGATTAACGCAGGCGGAGGCCTCGGCGGCAAGGAAATGCAGTTCGGTAAGGCTAAATTTAAAGACCAGACTGACGAAAAACGCAAGACTACATTTGAGGATGTAGCAGGTGCAGATGAAGAAAAAGAAGAGCTTGAAGAAATCGTAGAGTTTCTTAAGTCTCCCGAAAAATACAACGAATTAGGTGCAAAAATTCCCAAGGGTGTGCTTCTTGTAGGCCCTCCCGGTACAGGTAAAACCTTGCTGGCACGAGCAGTTGCAGGCGAGGCAGGGGTTCCTTTCTTCTCAATTTCGGGTTCAGATTTTGTTGAGATGTTCGTCGGTGTTGGTGCATCCCGAGTAAGAGACCTTTTCCAGCATGCTAAAAAACATTCTCCCTGTATTATTTTTATCGACGAAATTGACGCAGTAGGCAGACAGCGTGGCACAGGTCTTGGCGGCGGCCACGATGAAAGAGAGCAGACACTTAACCAGATGCTTGTAGAGATGGACGGCTTTGGTGCCAACGAGGGTGTTATTGTCATAGCGGCTACAAACCGCCCCGACATCCTTGACCCTGCACTTTTACGTCCCGGCAGATTTGACCGTCAGGTTATGGTAGGCTACCCCGATATTAACGGCCGAGAGGCTATCCTTAAGGTTCACGCAAGAAAGAAGCCTTTAGCCCCCGACGTTAAGCTTAAGACAATTGCAAAAACTACCGCTGGCTTTACAGGTGCAGACCTTGAGAACCTACTCAACGAGGCAGCACTTTTAGCCGCAAGAAAGAATAAAAAGGCTATTACTATGGAAGAGGTAGAGGAAGCTACAATCAAGGTTGTGGTAGGTACCGAGAAAAAGTCCAGAGTAATGAACGAGCGTGAAAAGAAGCTTACGGCTTATCACGAGGCAGGCCATGCACTTACTTTCTATGAGTGCGAAACACAGGACCCTGTGCATCAGATTTCCATTATCCCCCGCGGTATGGCAGGCGGTTTTACAATGCCATTGCCTACAGAGGATAAGTCTTACAGAAGCAAAAAGGAAATGGAAGAGGATATCGTAGTTTGCTTAGGCGGTCGTGTTGCAGAGGCACTTGTATTGGGCGACATTTCCACAGGTGCATCCAATGATATTGAAAAGGCAACCGCAACAGCAAGAAATATGGTTATGAAGTATGGTATGTCCGAGACTTTAGGCCCCATTAACTATGGTGCCAGCGGCGGCGAGGTGTTTATCGGCCGCGATATGGGTCAGGTTAAGGATTATTCCGAGGCGACTGCCGCTAAGATTGACTCTGAAGTTCACCGTATTGTCTCCGAGGGTTACAAGCGTACCGAGGATATCCTTAACAAGTATATGGATAAGCTTCACGAGGTTGCGGCTTACCTTATGGCTCACGAAAAAATGAGTGGCGAGGACTTTGATGCTATGATGAAGGGTACTTTCGTGCCTGAGCTTGCGGCTGAGGAAGACGAAACAGCCGAGGAAACACAGGCTGAATAACCTGTTTTCCACGAGGGGCAGTTCGCCTTTGCGAAAATATATTTATAGATAACCTCCGTTTAACGGCGGGTCAATTATAGTAGGGACAGTCGTAGCGGCTTGTCCCTACTATGTTCTTTATTTGTTAGAAATCTTTACCATAGAGGTGATAATGTGCCACAGGATAAAATTTCGGTGCGTGGCGCCAGAGAACACAACCTTAAAAATATAGATGTTGATATCCCAAGAGACAAGCTTGTCGTTATGACCGGTCTTTCCGGCTCGGGTAAGTCCTCTCTTGCCTTCGATACAATTTATGCCGAGGGTCAGAGGCGTTATGTGGAGTCGCTGTCCTCTTATGCAAGGCTTTTTTTAGGTCAGATGGACAAGCCTGACGTTGATTCTATAGACGGCCTTTCGCCGGCTATATCCATTGACCAGAAAACCACGTCTAAAAATCCCCGTTCCACAGTTGGTACTGTTACAGAAATTTACGACTATCTGCGTCTTTTATACGCCAGAGTAGGTGTACCTCATTGCCCAACCTGCGGCAGAGAAATTAAAACTCAGTCTGTAGACCAGATTGTGGACAAGGTGCTTAAATTAGAAGATGGCACACGAATTCAGATTCTTGCCCCTGTTGTAAGGGCAAGAAAAGGCGAGCATCAAAAGGAGCTTGATTCGGCCCGAAAAGGCGGATTTGTACGAGTTCGTGTTGACGGTATTATGTATGACCTTTCGGAAAATATTAAGCTTGAGAAAAACAAGAAGCATTCGGTTGACGTTGTGGTGGACCGACTTGTTATTAAATCAGATATTCGCTCACGTCTTGCCGACAGTATTGAAACCGCGTCTAAGCTTACAAACGGTCTTATAATCGTAAATATCCCTGACAAAGAGGATATCTTATTCTCTCAGAGCTATGCCTGCCCCGACCATGGTGCTTGTATTGACGAGCTTTCTCCCAGAATGTTTTCCTTTAATGCACCTTATGGAGCATGTCCAAAGTGTACAGGACTCGGTGTATTTATGCGGCTTGACCCCGACAGGATAATTCCTGACAAGAACAAAAGCGTGGCTCAGGGCGGTATAAAGGCAGGCGGCTGGGCTATGGAGGGTAACACAATTGCTTATATGTATTACAAGGGACTAAGCGAGCATTACGGCTTTTCTCTTGATACGCCTATCTGCGATTTGCCTGACGAGATTGTGGACATTCTTCTTTACGGCACTAAGGGCGAAAAAATCCGCCTTGTTCGTTCAACTCCTTTCGGCAAAAATCAAGAGTATTATGCACCCTTTGAAGGCGTTCTTAATAACCTTGACAGGCGTTATCATCAGACCAATAGCAACTGGATAAAGGAAGAAATAGAGGGGTTTATGTCCTCGATTCCCTGCGACGAGTGCGGCGGCCAGAGGCTTTCTAAGGTGGCGTTGGGCGTTACCGTAAGCGATATAAATATAGCAGAGTTTTGCGATATGTCGGTGGACAACGCACTTAAGTTTGTAGAGACTGCAGAGCTGAGCGAGCGTGATATGATGATTGCTGCACCTATTGTTAAGGAAATTAACGAGCGACTTAGTTTTCTTAAAAACGTAGGGTTGGGTTATCTTACACTTTCCCGTACTGCAGGCACTCTTTCGGGCGGTGAAAGCCAGCGAATCCGCCTTGCAACACAGATAGGCAGCTCTTTGACAGGTGTTTTATATATTCTTGACGAGCCCAGCATCGGCCTTCACCAAAGAGACAACGAAAAGCTTCTTTTCACATTGCAAAGGCTTCGTGATTTAGGTAACACAGTTATTGTTGTAGAGCACGACACCGATACGATGCTTGCCGCCGACCACATTATCGATATCGGTCCCGGTGCAGGTGTGCACGGCGGTCAGATAATTGCAGAGGGTACTGCAAATGAAATTATGGAGAATGAAAATTCCATTACAGGTCAGTACTTAAGCGGAAAAAGGCAAGTGCCTGTACCCGAACAACGCAGGAAAGGCAACGGCAAGAAGCTTAAGGTTGTAGGTGCAAAGCAAAACAACCTTAAGAACATTAACGTAGAATTTCCTTTAGGTAAGTTCATTTGCGTAACGGGTGTTTCGGGCTCAGGTAAATCTTCGCTTGTAAACGAGATACTTTATAAGGCTTTAGCAAGCGAACTTAACGGTGCAAAGGTTAAACCCGGTAAGTGCAAGAAGATTGAGGGTATGGAGCATCTTGATAAGGTGATTGATATTGACCAGAGCCCTATCGGCAGAACTCCACGTTCAAACCCTGCAACCTATACAGGTGTGTTTACTGATATTCGCGAGCTTTACGCACAAACTCAGGAAGCAAAGCTGAGAGGTTACTCGGCAGGACGTTTTTCCTTTAATATTAAGGGAGGACGTTGCGAAAGCTGTGAAGGCGACGGAATTATAAAAATTGAAATGCACTTTTTGCCTGATGTTTACGTGCCTTGTGAGGTTTGCAAGGGCAGACGTTATAACCATGAAACTCTTGAGGTTAAGTATAAGGGCAAGTCGATTTATGACGTTCTTGAAATGACCGCTGAAGAGGGCAGAGAGTTTTTTGCTAATATGCCGAAAATAGAGCGACGAATGCAGACTTTGTGCGACGTGGGTCTTGGCTATATAAAAATCGGTCAGCCTGCACCAACTCTTTCAGGAGGTGAAGCTCAGCGTGTAAAGCTTGCTACCGAGCTTTCAAAGCGAAGCACAGGCAAAACCGTCTATATTCTTGACGAGCCTACCACAGGACTTCATACTGCTGACGTTCACAAGCTTATTGAGGTTTTGCAGAAGCTTGTGGATGCAGGTAACACAGTTATTGTTATTGAGCACAACCTTGATTTAATAAAAACCGCAGACCATATTATCGACCTTGGTCCCGAAGGGGGCGACGGCGGCGGTATGGTAATAGCCGAGGGTACTCCCGAGGAAATTGCAAACTGCGAAGGCTCTTATACAGGGGCGTTTTTAAAGAAAATTTTATAAAATTATAATTAAGTAGAAAAAATTGCATGGTTTTATGCAATTTTTTCTTTTTTTATGCCTGTTTTTGGAGGTGTATTCATATGATTACAATCTCGGATGGAATACTTACCATCCCCGAGAGTGAAAGATTTTTAGGCTTTAAAGGTGACAATCTTCACACTCAAAAGAAATTCTTTATCCGCTTAAACACCCAAAGCGGATGGCTCTATCGTCTTTACCTTACCTTTGATGACGGCAGACACAACTTTTTTGTGCTTCCCTCGGATATCAGCGACGAGGGCACATGGCTTACTTGGAATATTGAGGAAAGCCATATTATGCAAAGCGGACTTGTTAAGGCTCAGATTAAGGCTTTTTCTGATGAAAACGAGGTTTACCACACGACTTCGGATGTTTTTATGGTAGGCAAAGCTTGCGAGGATGACGAGGAGTTTAAAAACTCAAATTCTGAATTTCTGTATTTCGAAAAGACACTTAATAAGCTTTATGAGAAGATGCAGAATGCTTCGGCAAAAATGCCCTATGTGGGCACAAACGGTAACTGGTTTACATATGATACAGACAGCGAGGCTTATGTTGATAGCGGCGTTTCGGTAACTGCAAGCATTACACAGGGTTCGGTTACGCCCGAAATGCTTGATAGGGAGTATTGGCGTATAATCAGAAGGACAACCGTGGTAGGATATGGCTATTTTGACTCGATGATAGAAGAAAGCTTTGCCGAGGATACTATTTACAAAGTAGCTTTCTCGGGACTTTCGCCCGTTAAAGCTGTTGTAGGCGAGGGTGACTTTATAGCAATGGTCTCTCAGGCATATTCCTGTCTTTTATTGCTGAATATCACAAACGGAGAAAGGTGGATTTACAAAAAGGGCAGTTCTGTAATTACATCCTGTGAAAGTAAGGAGCTGAATATTGCCGCGGGCACCATAACTCCCGATATGCTTGACCGAAAATATTCTGAGGCTGTTACAAGCGTTAAGGTTATGGCGTCTAATCCTGTAATTACAATAGATACACTTACCGAGTACAGAGTTACCGAGTATGCCCAGAGCCTTACAGTAAAGCTTCCTCAGAGCATTACAGATGATTTTGAATGTGCACTTGTATTCAGAAGCAGCAGTATTGCTACAGCACTTACTTGTCCATCTTCGGTTAAGTGGAGTGGTGACGACGTCGCAAGTATTACCACCACAGAAAACGATATTTCGGTTACATATAACTGTTTGGTGCCTCAGGTTAACAAAACCTATAACATTGTCTTCTGGTACGACGGCTTTAATATGAATGCCGCTGTAAGAGGAGTAGAAAATGAGTAAGCTAAGAAACAAGGCTCTTATGCTCTCAAAATCGAAGCCTGACTATGTAAAAGACGGGCTTGTGTTGTGGCTTGACGCTCAGGAGCCCTTTATCGTTATGTATGATAATGCTGGTGAGAAAATCAGAATATGGCGTGACAGGGCAATTTCGGGACAAAAGTCAAACGTAGGCGGAGTATCTCAGACAAAGGATTCAGTGTTTTTTGACGGAGTAAACAGCCGCAGTAAGATTTTAGACGAGGAGTATATAAACCTTACAGGTGTGCTTTCGGGTCTTAATGACAGAACCTTAGAGGTGGTGTGTAAGCTTAATAATTCCGACGACGTTCAGGTGTTGTTTTTGGGTAAGGGCACAGCTGCATCTGCCGAAAATGGTGCCGCAGGTCTTTGGTACCGACCTTCATCAGCAGGCTTTAAGGTGGGCACTTGGGACAGTGCTTCGCCAGTTTTGGTTTCAGACGTAACCGAGAGGGCAAGCTATAGCATTGTTTATTCAAACGAGGACTTGAACAGTTTTGATTTTTACCGCAACGGCACCGAATGCGTTAAAGGTGAAACAGCAGGAAGTATGTATAATACCATGACGACAATTGGTGCAAGACTTAACAAAGATGGCTCCACATGGGAATACAGGCTCAGTGGCGAGATATGCTCTATAAGAGTGTATAACCGAAAGCTTACAGAGCAAGAACGACTGCATAATCTGGCGATAGATACAAGGAGGTTTAATTTGAATGTTGGTTAAATATATTTCCGACACAAGTGTAGAGCCGTATCGCGGTCTTGTAGAGGAAAACGGTACGGTTTATGCCAACGACGAAGCAAAAGCAAAGGAGGCAGGCTTCAAGGAGCTTATTGTTGACGTGAAGCCTATACTTTTAGAAGGCTTTTACGCGGCACTTTGCTACGAAAATGGCCAAGATGCTGTGTATGGCAGATGGAAAGTACATACTTTGGAGGAGGTGATATAATTGGCGGAGATTAAATGTATTGACGTATCCGAATGGCAGGGAAGCATAGACTTTGAAAAGGTTAAGGCTTCGGGCATAGAGTATGCAATTCTTCGTGCAGGCTTCGGCAGAGAAGCTTCTCAGATTGACGCTGAATTTGAGTCGAATTATAAAAAAGCCAAGGCATCAGGCGTTAAATTGGGTGCTTATTGGTATTCTTATGCAGTTGACGTAGCTGATGCTAAGAAAGAGGCTAAGGCTTGTATAAGTGTACTTAAGGGAAAAAGCTTCGAACTTCCGATTTTTTATGATATGGAAGACAACTCGCAGACAAAGCTTGGCAAAGCTACCCTTACAAATATGGCAAAAGCCTTTATGACAGAACTTTTAAAGGCGGGATACAGAGTAGGTATATATGCAAACGCTAACTGGTTTGAAAATTACCTTGACTATAAATCTCTTTACGGTACCTATTATGTATGGCTTGCTCAGTATAACAGCGAGGCAGAGTTTAAGTGCGATGTTTGGCAGTATACCTCAAGCGGTAAAGTGCAGGGCGTTTCGGGCAATGTTGATATGAATATTATTTACAGCGACAAAATGATAAAATCAACTTCTGACACATCTGGAGAGGATAAAACACCTCAAAGCTTCGAGGTAGCGGCTTTGCAGTCTCTTCTTATACTTTCAGAGCGTTTGGGTATTATTACACAGACCATTACTCCTATTGACAATAAAAAGGGCAAGATGACCTCGTCGGCAATTTTGCAGATGAAAAAGTCGCTGAAAATGGCAGAAAATCAGACTGTTGACCTTGTGTTTATACGTAAAATGCATCAGGCGATTGTTGATGCCTTGCCTAAAGTAGGCGATATTAACGGCGATGGTAAGGTGAATGTCAAAGATGTAACCACACTTCAGAAAAGAATTGCAGGTGTAGAAGATGTATAATCCTTTTTCTACAGGCATTACTGCGGCAAAATTTACTTTGTCGGCGGTGCTTGCAACGATTTTTGGCTACGTTACTCAGTTTTTAGGCGGTTTTGACAGCTTGCTTGTGACCCTTGTTATTCTAATAGCCGTTGATTATGTAACAGGATTCATCGCGGCAATTTACGAAAAAAAGCTTTCAAGCACTATCGGATACAAGGGAATCATCAAAAAGATAATTATGATACTTGTTGTGGGCGTGGCGGTAACATTGCAGAGAATTCTTCCAGAGGCGTTGCCTTTAAGGGAAATAACAATCTTATTCTTTGTTGCAAACGAAGGCTTGTCGGTTTTAGAAAATGCTGCTAAAGTTATACCTTTGCCGCAAAAATTAAAGTCGGTTCTTTTACAGCTTAAAGACAAAACAGACGATACGAGTCCTGACGAGGATAAATCCGAATAAATTTTTAAACAGCAGACTCTCTTGGGTCTGCTGTTTTTACTGATTGATTTTTGTGTTGTGTTGTGGTACAATGTAAAAGAATATGGGGTAATATGTACTTTTGCCCTGCACGGAGGTAGATTTATGGCACCTAAGGTTACTTTACTTTGTCACACTCCAAATCCCGAAGAGGTTGTTGCTATGGCGGCTAAGCTTTGCTATTCACCCTCGGGTATTGAAGATATAAGAGACGGACTTACACCTGAAAAAACCGAAGCCTTTGTAGATATGCTTGCATCTTTAGGTCATGCAAGCCCTACCGAGCACGCAAGCTTTACTTTTGGTGTAGAGGGGATTTCGCGTGCCTGTTCACATCAGCTTGTGCGTCACCGCATTGCTTCCTACAGTCAGCAGTCTCAGCGATATGTGGATGGCAACAGCTTCGAGTTCGTAACGCCTCCCGAAATTGCCGACGACGAGCACTGCAACGAGCTTTATCAGAAGGTTATCGATACTCAGCGTGAGGCTTACTCTGAAATACGAGACGCCTTGGCTGTAAAGTATATAAAAGCCGAAACAGGCAAGGAATATATCGGCACCGATGCCGAAATTATAGAGGCTTACAAAGCCGAAAATAAAACAAAATGCTCGGCATTTATCAAAAAGGCAAACGAGGACGCAAGGTACCTGCTTCCTAATGCCTGTACCACGAAGATTGTTTGTACATTTAACGTAAGAAGCTTAGAGAATTTCTTTGCTCACCGCTGTTGCAACCGAGCTCAGTGGGAGATAAGAGAGGTAGCAGAGCAGATGCTTCTGCTTTGCAAAGAGGTAGCACCCACACTTTTCAAAAACAGCGGTCCCTCTTGCCTCAGGGGTGCTTGCCCCGAGGGCAACATGACCTGCGGAAGAATTAAGGAAGTCAGAGCGAAATATGGAAAATAATAAGGGTAAGATAATTGTAATAGAAGGCCTCGACGGCTCGGGCAAAAATACTCAGGCAAGGCTTCTTGCAGATGCTTTAGCAAAAAAATACGATGTAAAACGTCTTTCTTATCCCGATTACGAAAGCCAAAGCTCGGCCTTGGTAAAGATGTACTTGGGCGGAGAGTTGGGCGATGACCCTATGGCGGTTAATGCTTACGCGGCTTCATCGTTTTATGCCGTTGACCGCATAGCAAGCTATTTAAAGTATTGGAAAGCGGACTTCTTAAATGGTATGAATTTTGTTTTCGACCGCTACACAACCTCTAATGCAGTTTATATGCTTTCAAAGCTTAATGAAAACGAGAAAGAAGCCTTTTTAAACTGGCTTGTGGATTATGAATTTAATAAAATGGGGCTTCCAAAGCCCGACAAGGTAATTTACCTTGATATGCCCACCGAGATTTCTCAGCGTTTAATGTCCAAACGCTACGAGGGCGACGAGAGTAAAAAAGATTTGCACGAAAAGAATGTAGGCTTTTTAAAGCTTTGCCGCACAAATGCTCTTTATGCCGCCGAAAAATTAGGCTGGACTGTTATAGAGTGCAGTGACGGTGAAAACCCGTATACCATAGAAGAAATCTCAGAAAAGGTATTGAGCGAGGCGTTAAAGGTCTTTGATTAATATGGAGGTATATTATGTTTTACTGTTTTCTTGCAAAGGGTTTTGAAGAAATCGAAGCTATAACTACAGTTGATATGTTAAGGAGAGTAAGTGTTGACGTTGCGACTGTTTCTGTTGACACAGATGCCCAAAACCTTGTTGAGGGTGCCCATGGTGTTTTTATTAAGGCGGATATGGGTATAGATGAAATCGACTTTGAGAATATCGAGGGCGTAATTCTGCCCGGCGGTATGCCCGGTACAATAAACCTTGAAATGAGCGAGGGCGTTATTAAGACTCTTGATTATTGCATTAAGAACGACTTGTATGTTTTTGCTATCTGTGCCGCACCTCAGATTTTAGGTCACAAGGGTATTTTAGAGGGAAAGAAAGCTACCTGCTATCCCGGTTTTGAAGCTGAGCTTAAAGGGGCGGATTTGTCAAACCTTCCTGCGGTTAAGGACGGCAAGGTGATTACCGCAAAGGGCCCCGGTGCAACTGTGGACTTTGCCACCGAGATTATTAAGGAGCTTAAGGGCGAAAGCAAAGCTTTGGAGCTTAAGGAGTCAATGCAGTGCAGTTAAAAGAAGAAAACATGTCAAAATCTCAGCTTCGGACTCACTTTGACGAAATGCGAAGGGGTTTAAGCCGAGATTACAGACAGAAAATGAGTATAGAAATCCAAAGCCGCCTTTTGTGCTCAGAGGAATACTCTAAGGCGGATATGGTGCTTACATATGTTTCTCAGGACTTTGAACCCGACACGTGGGGTCTTATCCACGCCGCTTTTGCAAACAGCAAAAGGGTAGCCGTACCAAAGTGTACAGAGGGCAACAATATGGAGTTTTACTTTATTAAGTCCTCCGCTGACCTTACAAAAGGCAAGTACGGACTTTTAGAGCCTGATACAGTCAAGTGCAAAAAAGCAACCCCGACAGACAAAAGCCTTTGTGTGGTTCCTGCTTTAAGCTTTGATGCAAAGGGCTTCCGACTTGGCAGGGGCGGCGGATATTACGACAGGTTTTTAAACAGCTTCAAGGGCAAAAGTGCAGGCTTTTGTTATAATAGCTTCTTAAGGCTTACGCTTCCCAAGGAAGATTACGATATGCCTGTGGATATAATAGTTACGGAAAATTTTTTAAGGGAAATTAAACCCTGAGTTTAATATATTGTTTCATATACCTTTCAGGAAAGGACAGTAGCTATGAGCGATATGAATCCGAATAATAAATCAGAAAAAGAACAGAACGAGCTTGTAGAGCTTTACCGCAGAAAAAAGGCCGAGGAGTTTAAGCTTAATATAAGCAGCGACACAGCGGCAGACGAAAATACACGTGTTTTTGAGAGAGCTTCGAAATCTCAGCCTACCACAGATAGTCAGGTTGATTCCTCCAATGAGATTACCTCATTCAGCAACGAGACTACCCGTGCTCAGATTGAGCGTGACTCCAAAAAGGCTATAAAAGCCGAAAAGCGTGAGGCTAAAAAGGTAAGGCAGATTAAATCCGGAAGAAACAAGAAGATTTACAGAATTGCGTGGCTTTTGCTTATTCTTATTCTTTCGGCGGTTATGGCAGAATTTTTTGTGTCGGGATTTAATGACCTTTTTGCTGTTAACCGAGCAGAAGAAGACACTGTTACTATTATTGTTGCTAAAGGCGACAGCATTGACGATATCTCCAAGAAGCTTGAAGGTAAGGGCGTTGTAGATTCTGCATTTTTCTTTTCTATGTTCTTGGGACTTACAGGCAAGGGTGACGAAATTGAGCCAGGTGTGTATGAGGTGGCAACCAATAAGGACTACTTAGGCGTTGTAAACTACCTTAGAAATATCGATAACCGTCAGACCACTATTACCCTTCAGTTTACCGAGGGTATGACGGTAGTTGAGGTTGCAGAGGAGCTTTATGATGCAGGCGTAACCTCTGATAAGGATGAGTTCTTAAGGCTTTGTAATTCAAGCGAGTTTGACGAAGACTATGACTTTATTGCCGATATCGAAGAAAATCCTGACAGGATTTATAAGCTTGAGGGCTATCTGTTCCCAGATACCTACGAGTTTTACGTTGACGAGGACCCCGCACTGACTATCAGCCGCTTCCTTGATAACTTCAACGTAAGAATTAACGAAACCAAGCTGGAGATTCTCGGCTACAGTGAAAATATTACAATCAAGGATTTAGCTGCAAGAAGCGGCAAGTCCATTGACGAAATCGTCAATACAGCCGCGATTGTTCAGGGTGAGGCGGCAAATGTAGAGGATATGTATAACGTTTCCTCGGTTATCAAAAACCGTCTCGAGCGTGGTGCTTCTATGGATATTTATACCTTAGGTATGGATTCTACTCATTTCTACCCCTATAGCTCTTATGAGGATATTCCTGAGGATATAAGAGAAACCTTCCAAAGTGCTTACGAAACCTACGACAGCGAGGGTTTACCCCCCGGTGCTATTTGTTCGCCCGGATTAGATGCTATTACAGCGGCAGTTAACCCCAATGCTACTAACTACTTCTATTTCTGTCATGGTACAGGCGAGGACGGAGAAATTACATCTTACTATGCCGAGACGCTTCTTCAGCATCAGGCAAATCTTGCAGCGGCAGGTTTAGGCTAATGAACGAAAATAAACTTATTACCGAGGTTTTGTCTCCTGCAGGCGATATGGAGGCTTTGGATGCCGCACTTCGCTTTGGTGCAGATGCGGTGTACCTTGCATATACCGAGTTCGGTATGCGAACTGCCCCTAAAAATTTTGATGCCGAAGGTCTTAGGCTTGCTGTACAAAAGGTGCATTCTATGGGCAAAAAGCTGTACCTTACCTGCAACACTTTGCCTCGTTTTGACCAGATAGAGCGTCTTCCCGAGTTCCTTGAATATGCACAGAGTGTAGGTGTTGACGCATTTATTATCGCGGACTTGGGCGTTTTCGAGCTTGCAAAAAAGTATGCTCCTAAGGTTGCTCGTCATATCTCTACACAGGCAGGTATCGTTAACCACGAAACGGCAAAGGCTTTTTACAATATGGGTGCCGAAAGGGTTGTGCTTGCAAGAGAGCTGAGCCTTGAGGAAATTGCCGAAATCAGGTCCCGTATTCCAAAAGAGCTTGAGATTGAGTGCTTTGTACATGGTGCAATGTGCGTGTCTTTTTCGGGCAGATGCCTTATTTCGAGCTACTTAACAGGCAGAGATGCCAACCGCGGAGACTGTGCTCAGCCTTGCAGATGGAAGTATCATCTCTACGAAGAAAACCGCGAGGGTCAGTTCTTTCCTGTAGAAGAGGAAAATGGAGGCACCTTCCTTTATAATTCCAAGGATATGTGTATGATTGAGCATATTCCCGAGCTTATCAAAGCAGGCGTAAGCAGCCTTAAAATTGAAGGCAGAGCAAAAACCGCTTATTACACCGCGGTTACAACTAATGCATACCGTAAGGCGGTTGACGAGTACCTTGCACATAAAGAGGGCGAATATACCCTTAGTCCGTGGATTAAAGAGGAGCTTGAAAAAATCAGCCATCGAGCTTACAGTACAGGCTTTTATATGGGGCATGAGCCGGGACAGAATACCGAGAATGGCGGTTATATCCGCCACTACGACTTAGTCGCTTTCTGTGAACAGTCAAAGGATTTTGAAAGCATAATTACTCAGCGTAACAAGTTTTACGTTGGTGACACCCTCGACGTTCTTCCGCCCTCGGGATATGCTTTTGAAACAAAAGCTCTTACCATAATAAACGAAAAGGGTGAAAATGTTGAAAGCACCCCTCATCCTATGGAAAGGCTTACACTTACCACCGACAAAAATATACCCGCAGGCTCAATGCTCAGGGTGAAACGCAAAAACCATTGACAACAAAGCTTTTTTATGCTTTAATAACAAAGGTTTAATATTTAACGGCTTTGACGGGTCGAGTTGAATTTTTACTTTATACAGAGAGAGTGCAGTAGCTGAAATGTACTTTAAAGTTTTTTCAACAGCCAACCCTGAGCTTCGTATGACGAATACGGCGTTTTCCGCGTTAAGGAGTCTTGAGAGGGCAAGGACTTTGTAAAAGCTTTGCCAATCAGGGTGGTACCGCAGAAGTTCAAGCTTTTGTCCCTGTTTTTGGGGGACAAAAGCTTTTTATTATTCTAAAATAGAAATTTGTATTATAGAAAGGAAGATAAAAATGGAATGGATGGGCGTTAACGAGCTTAGAGAAAGTTTTCTTAAGTTCATGGAAAGCAAGGGTTGCTTAAGACTCCAGAGCTTTCCTCTTATCCCTAAGGACGACAACAGCTTACTGCTTATTAACAGCGGTATGGCTCCGATGAAAAAGTATTTTACAGGCGAGGTTACTCCTCCTAAAACCAGAGTAACAACCTGCCAGAAGTGTATCCGTACACCCGATATCGAGCGTGTAGGTATTACTGCACGTCACGGCACTTATTTCGAGATGCTTGGTAACTTCTCCTTCGGTGACTACTTTAAGCGTGAGGCTACAGCTTGGGCATGGGAGTTCTTTACCGAGGTTTTAAAAATGCCTAAGGAGCTTCTTTACGTTTCCGTATATCAGGATGACGATGAGGCTTACGATATTTGGACAAAGGAGAGAGGCGTTGACCCATCTCATATGGTTCGAATGGGTAAAGAGGACAACTTCTGGGAGCACGGCTCAGGTCCCTGCGGTCCTTGCTCTGAGATTTATTTTGACAGAGGTCCTGAAAAAGGATGTGGCTCTCCTGACTGTAAGGTAGGCTGTGAATGTGACCGCTTTGTAGAAGTGTGGAACCTTGTTTTCACTCAATTTGAGAGCGACGGCAATGGCAACTACACACCTTTAGAGCATCCCAATATCGACACAGGTATGGGCCTTGAGCGTCTTGCTTGCGTGATGCAGGGCGTAGACAACCTCTTCCTTGTTGATACAGTTCAGAATATTATGAAGCACATCAGTGCTGTTACAGGCGTAGAGTACGGCAAGGATGCAAGTAAGGATATTTCGCTTCGCGTTATTACCGACCATATCCGCAGCACAACCTTTATGATTGGCGACGGTGTTATGCCCTCTAATGAAGGCAGAGGCTACGTTTTAAGAAGACTTCTCCGCCGTGCCGCACGCCACGGCAGACTTTTAGGCTACAACAAGCCCTTCCTTTCTGAAATCTGCTCCACAGTTATTAAAGAAAACGAAAGTGCTTACCCCGAGCTTAAGGAAAAAGAAGAGTTTATCAAGAAGCTTATCAGAGTTGAGGAAGATAACTTTGCCAAGACAATTGAGCAGGGTATGGCTATGATTGAGGATATCATAGCAAGAGGCGACGTTAAGACTCTCTCGGGTGAGGATACCTTTAAGCTTAATGATACATTCGGCTTCCCTGTTGACCTTACCAAGGAAATCCTTGCAGAAAAAGGCATTAAGGTTGATACCGAGCGTTTCTATGAGCTTTTAGCCGAGCAGAAGAAGCGTTCCAGAGATGCAAGAAAGGACGCAGGTGCCGACGCTTGGCTTTCTGATGCTGTTGACCTTGCAGATATTCCTGCTACAGAGTTTGTTGGCTATACAGAAACAGAGTGCGACGCCAAAGTTCTTGCACTTATTGTAAACGGCGAACGCGAAAATGCCGCAGGCGAAGGCGACAAAGCAGTTGTTGTTCTTAACAAGACTCCCTTCTATGCTGAAAGCGGCGGTCAGGTAGGCGACACAGGTGTTATCAGAATCGGCGAAACCGAATTTGAGGTAACCAATACTACTAAGGACCCTGCCGGTATCTTTATGCATACAGGTAAGGTTACAAAGGGCAGCTTTGCGGTTGACGATTGTGCCAAGGCTTATATCGATACAGAGCGCAGAGCTTCAATTATGCGTAATCATACAGCCGCACACCTTTTACAGGCGGCTTTAAGAAAGGTTCTCGGAAATCACGTTGAGCAGGCAGGTCAGCTTGTAACCGATGCTTCCGTAAGATTTGACTTTACTCATTTCTCGGCACTTACTGCTGAGGAACTGACAGACGTAGAGGCAATGGTTAACGAGGAAATCTTAAAGGCTTATGAAGTAACATCTCGTGAGATGCCTATTGCAAAGGCTAAGGAAATGGGTGCGATGGCACTTTTCGGCGAAAAATACGGTGATGTAGTACGAGTTGTCAAAGCAGGTGACTTCTCAATTGAGCTTTGCGGCGGTACTCACGTAGATAACACGGCAAAATTAGGTCTCTTCAAAATCCGTCAGGAAGGCTCTGTAGCTGCAGGCGTAAGAAGAATCGATGCCGTAACAGGCAAGGGCGTATTAAGAATGCTGGAGAATACCCTCTTCGAGGTTGCCAAGAGTGCGTCTGCACTTAAGCTTAACTCTGCTAAGGATTTGGCTGCAGGCTGTGAAAAGGTAGCTGAGGAGCTTAAGGCAAAGGATAAGAAGATAGCTGAGCTTGAGCAGAAGATGGTTGCGTACCAGATGGATTCGCTTATTGATGAGGCTAAGGAAATTGCAGGAGTTAAGGTTATCGCTGAGAAATTCGACGGTATCGAGGGCGATATGCTTAAGACCATGTGCCAAAGAGTTACCGACAAGAGTGCGGCTTCGGTTGTACTTCTTGCAAGTGTAAGCACCCAGAAGCTTACCTTTGCCTGTGCAGTAGGTAAGGATGCAATCTCTAAGGGCATTAAGGCAGGCGACCTTGTAAAGGCTGCGGCTCAGCTTTGCGGCGGTAACGGCGGCGGTAAGCCCGATATGGCTATGGCAGGCGGTAAGGATGCATCCAAGGTTGATGAAGCCCTTGCAGCATTTGTTGAGTCTGTTAAAGAAAAAATTGCAGGTTAACCACTGCTGGGTAATTCTCCTTCGGACAGGTTCAGATATCGGAATACTTCTACTGACGGCGGGTTAAAATAGAATTATTATATATAAGCAAAGCCGAGGATTTTTAAGTCCTCGGCTTTTTTAGTGAAATATTTTTCAGAATATGAAGTAACTAAGTTATGAAGTGTTTTCTACGCAAATCTTGCCGTGGCAGGGAAACAGAATTTTTACCATAAAACCCTCTCGTTTTTGTCTGGGGTATTGTAGCAGAATACCACCCGATTTCAATACGAAGGCAATAGTTACGCCGTTAACA
>JAUNEH010000005.1:0-10819 GCA_030525665.1 Ruminococcus sp. | reverse complement strand
CCAATAAACGGCGTTTGAGCAGCGGAACAAACACCGACAAAATGGGTATAAAAAACCCGTTACCTCTATCATAGTTGCTTTTACAGATATGGACGGGTAGCGGAAAATCTTAACAGATGCGAAATTTCTTGATTTTTGTGTGGTATCTGTATATAATTCAAATAGGCAATCAGTTTGATAATAAAAATTGAAAGGGGTTCTAGTGATGAAAAAGATAATTTGTTTCGGCTTGGTTTTATTGGCCTTATTTGGATGTTTGACCGCCTGTAATTTTACACAAAACATGTCAGGTGCAATAGCTGGTAAGGCAGAAGCTACCCCGAAAGTAGAGGAAATGATGGCAGCACTGGCCGATGATAACACATCCGATGCTAAAGCTCTGTTGCATCCCCAGGTTGTAGAAACATCCGATAATGCCATTGCCCAAATGAGTACCTACCTAGCAGGTAGAAAAGCAAGTGCTATTGAATTGATAAGTATCAACATCAACTCATCTGCTGGCACAGCGGGTAAAACCAGACAGGAACAAGTAGGCTACCAAGTTACACTGACTGATGGTGCTGTAATTTTCTTAAATGCGGTTTATCTTTCCGATAATCAAGGTACTGGCTTCGCCTCCTTTCAATTAGTTTTAGGTGTAGTTTAAAAGCATTACATAATAAAGCGATAAAACAGCCGCCTCCATCACGGAGGCGGCTGTGCTATTTGTTAAACGCCCCCGATTGTATCGGGGGCGGTTAACAAAATAAAAAACCGAAGGCGTAAACCTTCGGTTGAGTTTTAATCATATGTGCTTCAGCTTCCAAAGGGAAGCCGAAGCGATTTTTGATTAGGATTAGATAGCTCTCTGTACCTTGCCTGAACGCAAGCAACGGGTGCAAGCATAAACATGCTTGGGAGAACCGTCAACGATTGCCTTTACCCTCTGAACATTGGGCTTCCAAGTTCTGTTTGAGCGTCTGTGTGAGTGGGAAACCTTGATGCCGAACTTGACATCCTTGCCGCAGAAATCACATTTTGCCATGCGTTTGCACCTCCTTAAAAGGCATAATTTCTTTTGTAACTCTGTTATAATAACAGAATTCAAAAAAAATTGCAAGTGTTTTTTCAAAAAGTTTTCTTGTTTTTTTCTGAGAGTTATTATATAATCTATTTGTAATATAAAATAGGGTAGTATTTGCCCTTGTTTTTTAAGTGTTTTCAGGTGATTTTATGTTGTTCAGGCTAATTGGCGGCAACCTTTCGTTAGAATCCGCCATTATTCAGATTTTAGCAATAATTTTTGTAGTATTCCTCATTTTGCCTATTCACGAATTTGCCCATGCAGGTGCGGCGTACCTTTTAGGCGACAAGGCTATTAAGCACCGCGGCAGGCTTACCTTTAATCCCCTTGCACACGTTGACCCTCTGGGTGCATTGTGTCTGCTTCTTCTGGGGTTTGGTTGGGCAAAACCTGTGCCCATTGACCCCAGAAACTTTAAAAATCCTAAATGGGGTATGGCACTTACCGCTTTGGCGGGTCCTATGTCAAACCTACTGTGCGGATTTGTTTCAGGCGTAGCGTTGTTTTCTATTGTTCACTTTGCTCCGCAGATGTTTTCCAGCGATATAGGCTATTATTTTATTCTCTTCCTTTTCAATTTCCTTGCAATCAACGTTTCTTTGGCGGTGTTTAATCTTATTCCGTTGCCACCTTTAGACGGAAGCAAAATTTTATTTGCGTTTCTTCCTGATAAGGCGTACAACTTTATAAACTATGCTCAGCGTTATTCTTTCATTCTTATTTACGCTGTAATTATACTGCTTTCCCGTTCGGGACTTTTAGATGTTATTGACAGCTTTTTTATGAGGCTTTGTCTTTTAAACGACCCTTTGTGTATTTACGTTTTCGGTTTGGGTTAAAATTTACTTTTTATGGAGGTGACTTCCTTGGCAGATACAAGTACACAGCTTAATTACAAATTAGATGCCTTTGAAGGCCCTCTTGATTTGCTTTTACTTCTTATTTCGAAAAATAAAATTGATATTTACGACATCAAGATTTCTTTGCTTTTAGACCAGTACTTAGAGCAGATAAGCAAAATGGAAGAGCAGGATATGGACATTGCCTCTGAATTTTTAGAGATGGCGTCGCGTCTTGTTTATATCAAGTCCGTTATGCTTTTGCCAAAATACGAGGAAGAGGCTCAGGAGCTTAAACGAGAATTGCAGGGTCAGCTTATCGAGTATCAGCAGTGCCGAGAGGCGGCCGCAAAGCTTAGTACTATGTACAGCTTCGACACTTACTGCAGGTTGCCTTCTCCCGTTGAATACGACCTTACCTATAACCGCATACATCCTTCTATGGATATAGCTAAGGCATACACAACAGCGGTTGGCAGAGGTAAGCGGAAACTGCCTCCGCCCAAAGAGGCTTTCTCGGGTATTGTGGAAAGAAAAATTATATCTGTTAACTCCCGAATTATTCGCGTTATGAGGCGATTGTGGCACAAAAAGAACGTAAGTTACTCGGCTCTTTTTGATGCTTGCGACGGAAAAAGCGACTTGGTAGCAACCTTTTTGGCAGTGCTCGAGCTTGTAAAGGGCAAGCGAGTTGTAATCGATGGCGATGGTGACACCGCGGTGGTAAGAATGTTAGAGGAGCAGAAAAGAAAATGAGTGACAGAAATTTTAAATGTGCTATCGAGGCAATTCTATTTGCCAGCGGCGACTCAGTTTCGGTGGATAGAATAGCCACAGCACTTGAACTTACTAAAAAAGAAGCCGAAAAGCTTTTGGATGAGCTAATGGCTGAATATATCGCCGCACAGCGTGGCATAACAATCATAAAGCTTGAGAATTCCTACCAGATGGTAAGCGTTAAGGAATACGCCAAAGAAATCCGCACAGTTATGGATTTAAGACGTAACACTCCTCTTTCGCAGGCGGCGTTGGAGGTTTTGGCTGTTATTGCTTATAACCAGCCTGTTACAAAGGCTTTTGTAGAGCAGGTCAGAGGTGTGGATTGCTCGGGCGTTATCGGAAGCCTTACAACCAAAGACTTAATTGAGGAAAAGGGAAGGTTAGAACTTCCCGGCAGACCTCTTATCTACGGAACAACCGAGAATTTCTTGAGGTGCTTTTCGCTGTCAAGCCTTGACGATTTGCCCGAACCGCCCGAAAAGGTTAATCCCGACGGTGACGAAGCAGAGGCAGAAGCAACCGAGGAAGATAATGGTCAGCTCAGTATTTTTGATGCACAGGAAAGAGACGGGGTTATTACTGCAACTGCAGAGGAAATAATTGACAAAGCTACTGCAGAGTAAAGCGAAGGGAGGGTTACCTCTTGGTAGCATTATATATAATACTTGGGGTAGTCGCTTTTATCGCTCTTATTGTAGGGCTTCTTAATGTGCCCCTTGTTATTAAAGCAAGTTTCAGTGACTCCGATAATAAGGTACGGCTTTCGGTGCATTACTTATGGTTCAAGTACGTGGTTTTGCCTGATGAGGAGTCCAACAAGTATCTAAAGGAAGAAAAGCTTCTGAAAAAAGGCAAGGAGCTTAAGTACGACGAGGATGCAACCTTAGAAGGTATCTTGGAAAATAAAGGTATTACAGGCTTTTTAGAGGTTTTGAAGCTCAGTATTCAAAACACGTGGAACCTGCTTAAAAGCTTTATTATGGTTGCGACAATCAAGGATTTTAACGTAAATATGAACATAGTAGGCGAGGATGCCGCCGATACGGCGATTATCTACGGCTACGCAAACTCTGTTATTTATCCCATTGTGGGTGCTGTTGTCAGCAACGCCCATGATGTGAAAAAATATAATGTAAATTTGAATGCAGATTTCAGCGAAGGGGCAGACTCCTCTATCGATGCAAACATTCTGGCAACTATTAAAATCACTAAAGCGGTTATGGTAATTGCCGAGCATGGCGTTGAGGCTGAAAACCTGCTTATTACTCTGGGTAAAAATCCCAAACACGCAAAGGAGAAATAATTATGAGCGAGCATCCAATTAATGGTCTTATGGACACAACCTTAGAAAAAATCAAGCAGATGGTGGATGTTAATACTATCATCGGCAATCCTATTACTTCTCCCGACGGCACAGTTATTATTCCTGTGTCAAAGGTAAGCTACGGCTTTGCTTCCGGCGGCTCTGATATCCGCCCCAAAACAGCTAACGCTCAGCCTGCTTTCGGTGGCGGAAGCGGTGCCGGCGTTACAATCCGTCCTGTAGGCTTTCTTTCCATTTTTAAAGGTGACGTTAAGTTTATCTCTGTTGATAAATACGACGGTCCTGTTGACCGTATTGTAGGCATGGTTCCTGAGATGTTTGACAAGGTTAAGGAGCTTTTCAACAAGGACAAAAAAGAGTCTAAGGAAGCTGCCGAAATCGCAGATGACGAGATTTTTTGATTTTTCTGAGTAATAAATAATATACCCCTGCATATCTTTTACAGTGTAATATAAAATTGCGAAGCAGATATTTCACTGCCCTGCCGTCAACTTGACGGCAGGGCTTTACAGGGGTGTTTTTATGAAAAAACTGTGTGCTGTTATTATATGCTTTTATGTGATGTTTTCTGTTTGTGCTTTTGATACCTACGCTGTAGGTACATCTGCCGAGGCTCATGTGCTTATTGACGCTGACACAGGCGTTGTGCTGTCTGCAAGCAGTGAAAACAAAAAGCTGAAAATGGCAAGCACCACAAAAATTATGACTACCCTTTTAGCTTTGGAAGAAGCTGAAAAAGAAAACGCAGTTGTCACCTTTACCGAAGATATGATTGCCGAAGGCAGTTCGATGTATTTGAAGATAGGCGACAAGCTGCGGCTTACTGACCTTGCCACAGGTATGATGATGGCGTCTGGTAACGATGCCGCTAATGCCGTTGCCCTTTATTTAGGCAAAAGTTACGAAAATTTTGCAACGCTTATGAACAACAAGGCGAAAGCGATAAGAATGAATAATACACATTTCGTAACGCCAAGCGGACTTGACGACGAGGAGCATTATTCAACTGCCTATGATATGGCACTTCTAATGGCTGAGGCTGTGAAAAATGAGAGCTTTAAGGAGCTTTCGGCTTCCGCCGAAAAGACGGTGGAATTTGTATATCCCGAGGACAAAAGCACTACCTATGCCAATCACAACCGCCTTTTGAAAAGCTACAGCTATTGCACAGGTGGCAAGACAGGCTATACCGAAGCCGCAGGCAGATGCTTGGTAACATCGGCCGAAAAGGACGGTGTAAGTCTTATTGCGGTAACCCTTAATGCCCCTGACGATTGGAATGACCACAAGGCTCTGTATGAGTATGGTTTTTCTCTTTACACAAAGGTTAAGCTTGACGAAAGAAGCACAGCCTTTGAAATAAAGCTTTCGGGCGGTGAGCAGGACTTTTTTACGGCAAGTGCCGACGAAGCTTTAAGTGTAAGTGTGCCTGCAAACCGTATACACGACATTGAAAAAAATATTTATTTGCCAAATTTTGTCTTTGCTCCCGTAAATAAGGGCGATACGATTGGCAAAATTACATATACTTTGGACGGAGCTTTAATCGCCGAAACAGACTTAAAGGTTGTATACTCCGTCAACGAAAAACCTCAGCCTAACTTTTTTATAAGGTTGATATCAGCAATTTTTAATAGGGACTGAAAAATATGGCTTTAGTACGACTTCAGAAAATGCTTGCAGACTGCGGAGTTGCCTCAAGAAGAAAAAGCGAGGAGCTGATAAACGCGGGCTCTGTAAAGGTAAACGGAAAAATCGCACAAATTGGCGACAAGGTTGACCCTTATAAGGATAAGGTATTTGTAAACGGCAAGCGTGTCACCGCCGCCGCGAAACCCAAGCACAGATATATTATGCTTCACAAGCCCCGCGGCTTTATTACAACTATGAACGACGAGCGTGGCAGACGTTGCGTTGCCGAGCTTATTAAGGATATTCCCGAGCGAGTTTATCCTGTAGGCAGACTTGATAAAGACAGCGAGGGTATGCTTCTTTTTACTAATGACGGCGAGTTTGCAAACCTTATTACTCATCCTAAAAAGGACATTTACAAGGTTTACCGCGTTACAATCCGCCCGGGTATTACCGAGGAGCAGATTGTTACCTTCGAGACAGGTATGATGCTTGACGGCAGAAAAACTGCCCCTGCAGAGGTAAGAGTTGTTAAAAAAGAAGAGGGCAGAACCGTTCTTGAAATAGTACTTCGTGAGGGCAGAAACCGCCAGATTAGACGTATGTGCGAAATGCTCGGCCTTGAAGTCGCAAGGCTTAAGAGAGTAGCCATAGGTCAGGTAAAGCTCGGAATGCTTAAGCAGGGCGATTGGCGTGACTTGACAGCAGATGAAGTGAAGAAATTAACTGCTGACCCCAATCCCTCAAGACATATAAGATAATATTAAGGTGATATAATTGATTACAGTAAAACCCACAGATAATCAGGAGCTTATTAATCAGTACGGACGAGAAAATGCCGCTTACCTTGTAATGCGTGAAGAAGAAAAGGAAATCGGCTTTATCGCAATTGCTCCTTTCAAATCTACATATGAAATTTTAGATATGAGCCTTTCTATAGACAAGCCTTTAAAAAGGGAAGAGGGCAAAGAATTTGCTCCGCTTAATGCTAACGAGCTTGGTTTGGTTGAAATTCTACTTCGTGCCGCAGGCTCTTATGCATTCAATAAAGATTGCTGGTCGCTTTGTGTCAGGGACAAGTCGTATTTTGACTTGCTTAAAAAGTTTGAGTTTATAAATAGTGGCGACTTTTTGGTACTATACCTCAACAAGCTTTTCTCAAATACCTGTTGCTGTAACACAAAAAAAGATACAGATTAATACAAAACATTGTAAAATTAATGTAAATTCACTTGTAAAGATAAAATTTTGATAGTATAATATAATTTGGATTTATGCTTAATTCATACTCTAACGGAGGTTTTTTATGAGCATTGAAAACAACAACAATGTCAAGGCTCGCTCTGCCGATAACAAGGCGGTTGCTATCCTTGAGCAGTTTTTCGACGGCGGTGTATTTACCGAGGTAAATGCCCAATACGGTGAAGCTTCACTTGCAGAGGCTGTTTGCGGTTACGGCTATGTTGACGGTATGGCAGTTTGTGCCTTCTGTCAGGACATTACCGAGGCAGATGGTGCAATGAGCACAGCTCAGGCTAAAAAGCTTACCTACATTTATGAGCTTGCACTTAAAATCGGTGCTCCTGTTGTGGGTTTCTACAATAGTAAGGGTGCAAGACTTGCAGAGGGAAATATGCTTTTGGATGCTCTTGGCGGGCTTCTTTCGCTTTCTTCAAAGCTTTCCGGCGTTGTTCCTCAGGTTTCGGTAGTGCTCGGCAACTGTGTTGGCACAACTGCACTTTTAGCGTCCAATGCTGATTTTGTTATTAAAACCGAGGATGCAGTAATTTCTCTGGATGCAAACGCAAAGCCCTGCAATTGTGGTGCTATTTGCGAAAAAGACGAGGCAAGTGCAATTGATGCCGCAAAGGCTCTTGTTACATATCTGCCCTCCAATAACTTAGCTTTAACTCCCTCTGCTTTAGATGTTGAGGTGAATTTTGCAACTGATTTTATGTCATCATTTGATGCCAACACAACCCTTGAGCTTTATAAGGGCGGTGAAGCAAGTGCTGTGTATTTTGCACGTCTTGAGGGCAACGTTGTAGGTGTTGTTGAGACTAAAGGCAAGGTTTTAGAGAAGACCGACGTTAAGAACATTACCAAGTTCGTTAAGTTCTGCGATGCTTTCTCAATCCCCGTTGTTACTGCTGTTGACGCCGAAGGCTTCAAATGCTTAGGCGGTGCTAAAAAGGTGCTTTCTGCATACAGCGAGGCTACAACTCCCAAGGTTGCAGTTATCACAGGTAAGGCTGTGGGCGCTGTGTACCTTGCAATGGTAGGCAATGCTGATGCAACGTTGGCGTTGGACGGTGCAGTGGTTTCTCCCATTAAGGCTGAAGCTTTTGCGTATGTTATGCTTGGCGACAAAATGTGTGTTCCCATTAAGGACCAGAATGAGATTATTGCAGAGTATGCATCAACCGAGCTTTCTGCACTAACTGCCGCAAAGAACGGCTACATCAACGATGTAGTAGCGGCAGAGAATTTAAGAGCAAGACTCGTAAGTGCTCTTGACATTCTTTCTTCAAAGCGTGAAACCGCACTTCCCAAAAAGCACACTACGGTTTAATTAATAAATTACTTACTCTTACGGAGGTAAATTAAAATGAAAAATCTTATTATCACAGTAAATGGTGTTTCTTATGACGTTCAGGTTGAAGAAGTAAGCGGTTCTTCTGCTCCTCGTGCCGCAGCTCCTGCTCCAGTAGCAGCTCCTGCTGCTCCTGCAGAGGCTCCTAAGCCTGCAGGCACACAGGGCTCTGTAAAGGTAGCTGCTCCTATGCCCGGTACAATCCTTTCTGTTAAGGTTTCCGTGGGTCAGCAGGTTAAGAAGGGCGACACAGTTGCAGTTTTAGAGGCTATGAAGATGGAAAACGAAATTCCTGCTCCTCAGGACGGCACAGTTTCAAGTGTTGACGTATCAAATGGTGCAACAGTTGAGACAGGTGCAACTATTGTAACTCTTTCTTAAGGAGTGAACCCAATGGCTAAGAAAATTAAAATTACCGAAACCGCTTTAAGAGACGCTCATCAGTCCCTTTTAGCTACTCGTATGACGCTTGATGAGATGCTTCCCATTCTCCCCGAGCTTGACAAAATCGGCTTTTACTCATTAGAGTGCTGGGGCGGTGCAACATTCGACTCCTGTCTTCGCTTTTTAAACGAAGACCCTTGGCAGAGACTTCGTACTATCCGCGACAACTGCCCCAATACAAAGCTTCAGATGCTTTTCCGTGGTCAGAATATGCTTGGCTACCGCCACTATGCTGACGATGTGCTTGAGTATTTCGTTCAGAGAAGTGTTGCAAACGGTATCGACATTTTAAGAATTTTTGATGCTCTTAATGACATCAAAAATCTTAAGAGTGCTATCAACGCCGCTAAAAAGGAAAAAGCAGAGGTTCAGGTTGCTATCAGCTACACCACAGGCCCTGTTTTTACCGACGAATATTATGTAGAGTACGCAAAGCGTATTGCCGATGCAGGTGCAGACACTATCTGCATCAAGGATATGGCGGCTCTTTTAACTCCCTATAACACCGAAAAGCTTGTTAAAGCTATTAAAAAGGAAGTTGACCTTCCCTTACAGGTGCACACCCACTATACCTCAGGCCTTGCTTCTATGTGCTTACTTAAGGGTATCGAGGCAGGTGCCGATATGATTGACACCGCTATAAGCCCATTGGCTCTTGGTACATCACACGCACCTACCGAGTCTATGGTAGCCGCACTTGCAGGCACCGAGTACGACACAGGTATTGACCTTGTGGCTCTTACAAAGGTAAGAGATTACTTTATGACATTACGTGACAAGTACATCAAGGCAGGTCTTCTTGACCCCAAGATGCTTGCAACAGATGCAAACGCACTTATTTATCAGGTTCCCGGCGGTATGCTTTCAAATCTTCTTTCTCAGCTTAAGCAGGCAGGCAAAGAGGACCAGCTTACCGAGGTGCTTATGGAAGTTCCCAGAGTTCGTGAGGACTCAGGCTATCCTCCTCTTGTTACTCCTACGTCTCAGATTGTTGGTACTCAGGCTGTGTTCAACGTTATCACAGGCGAAAGATACAAAATGTGCACCAACGAGTTCAAGGATATGGTTGCAGGTAAGTACGGCACAACTCCAATGCCTATTGACCCCGACTTTAGAAAGAAGATTATCGGCGACATGACTCCTGTGGATTGCCGTCCAGCCGACCTTATTGCTCCCGAGCTTGATAAGCTCAAGGCGGAAGCCGCACAGTACGTTCAGCAGGAAGAGGACGTTCTCTCTTATGCAATGTTCCCCAAGGTAGCCGCTGACTTCTTCAAAAAGCGCAGGGCTTCTGAGCTTGGTATAAACCCTGACATGCTTGATGCCGAGCAGAAGATTTACCCCGTATAACCCGTTAGCCACGGGTTAGCCACCCGAGGGCGGTTCCGCCTTTGAAAAACTGTAATATAACCGAAACCTCGCTGAACGGCGGGGTTTTTGTTTTAGCTAACAGTATGTAACGGCAATTTTTGTCGGAAGCTTGGTGTTCTATTGTAGGAAACGGATTTATCCGTTCCGATTTGCAGAAAATAGGTAACAAATTTTTAATTAGGGGTTACATGAATATTACAGAATTAGACAAAATCAACATTTTGTCATACATGACGAAAAAAACCGCAAAATATAGTTTAATTTATTCAAAAAAATAAGCAAAAACACTTGATTTTTAAAAATGCTTGTTTTATAATTGTATTGCTTATAAAAGCATAAAATTAAAGGAGGAAATTTACTATGTCTAAGACAAAGAAGGTAATCAGCGTTGTTCTTGCAGCAGCTCTGATTATGGCAATGGCAACAGTAGCTATGGTTTCTGCTTCTGCTGCTACAACAGTTTACTTCGAAAAGCCCGACGCTTGGGATGCAGCTTATGCTTACATCTGGGATGACGTTACAAACAACGGTTGGGCAGGAGTTATGATGACCGATTGCGGCAACGGCTTATGGTCTATCGATGCAGAGCCCGGTGCTAACATCATCTTCACAAACGGTACAGGCGGTGTTGGCTACCAGACAGCTGACAACGTTGTTCCTATGGATGGTAGCAACTGCGCTTACCTCAATGGTGAGACAGCTACAAATGGCTACGGCGAAGTATTTGATGCTATCGGCTGGAAGACAGTAGAGGCTGGTAACGATGAGACCAC
>JAUNEH010000047.1:0-14229 GCA_030525665.1 Ruminococcus sp. | reverse complement strand
ATAACATCTACGCTCAGATTATTGATGACGTAAACGGTGTTACACTGGTTTCTGCATCCTCACTTGATAAGGCTATTGAGGGTAACGGCGGTAACAAAGAGGCTGCTAAGGCAGTTGGCAAGCTCGTTGCTGAAAGAGCAAAAGAAAAGAACATCGTTGATGTCGTATTCGACAGAGGCGGTAATATCTATCACGGCCGCGTGAAAGAATTGGCCGAAGGCGCTCGCGAGAGTGGCCTCAATTTCTAAGGAAGGGGAGGAATTACTTTGGCTAACATTATTGACGCAGCTACAATGGAGCTTACAGAGCGTGTTGTAGCAATTAACCGTGTATCTAAGACCGTAAAGGGCGGTCGTATCTACAAGTTTGCAGCACTTGTTGTTGTAGGCGACGGTAACGGAACCATCGGTTTCGGTATCGGTAAAGCAGGCGAAGTTCCCGATGCAATCCGCAAGGGTATTGAGGATGCAAAGAAGAACCTCGTTAAAATCGCTTTAAGAGGTACTACAATTCCTCATGAAGTAATCGGTGCATACGGTGCAGGCAGAGTTTTACTTAAGCCCGCTGCTCCCGGTACCGGAGTTATCGCAGGCGGTGCAGTACGTGCTGTTGTTGAGACAGCAGGTATCAAGGATATCAGAACAAAGGCTCTTCGTTCTAACAATCCTTGCAACGTTGTTCGTGCTACATTCCAGGGTCTTATGTCACTTAGAACTGCAGAAGAAGTTGCAGCTGTTCGTGGCAAGTCCGTTAAGGAAATTCTGTAAGGGAGGCTTTTATAATGAAAATCAAATTAGTTAAGAGCCTCATCGGTTCCAAGAAAGATCAGATTGCAACCGCTTACGCTCTTGGTCTGAAGAAAATCGGCGATGTTACAGAGCAGCCCGATAACGCTTCTACAAAGGGTAAGGTAGCAAAGATTATCCACCTCATTGAGGTTGAAGCTTAAAAGGAGGTGCGAGAAAATGAAACTTTACGAACTTTCTCCTGCTGAGGGCTCCAAAAAGGCAGCCAGAAGAATCGGTAGAGGTCACGGCTCAGGCTGGGGCAAAACTTCCGGTAAGGGCCACAAAGGCCAGAAGGCAAGAGCAGGCCGCGGTATGAGAGTAGGCTTCGAGGGTGGCCAGATGCCCCTTCAGAGACGTCTTCCCAAGCGTGGTTTTAACAATATCTTTGCAAAGAATATCGTATCCGTAAACGTTGGCACACTCGAGAAATTTGAAAACGGTGCAGTTGTTACAGTTGCTTCCTTAGCAGAAGCAGGCATCATCAAAAATTCTTTTGACGGTGTTAAGATTCTCGGCAACGGTAATCTCACTAAGAATTTAACAGTTCAGGTTTCTGCTTTTTCTGAGTCTGCTAAGGCTAAAATTGAGGCCGCAGGCGGAAAGGCAGAGGTGATTTAATTGTTTAAAACAATTAAGAACGCATGGTCAATTCCCGATTTAAGAAAGAAGATTCTCTTCACACTTCTTATTATCGTAATTTTCAGAATTGGTTCAGTTATTCCTGTTCCTTTTCTTGATATGACCGCACTTAGCCAGCTTACTTTCGGTGGTGGCGATGCCGCTACTAACTCCATTTTCGCATACCTCAATACAATGTCCGGCGGTGCTTTCGGCAACGCAACAATCTTTGCAATGGGTATTACACCTTACATCAACAGCTCCATTATTATGCAGCTTTTGTGTGTAGCTATCCCTGCACTTGAGAGACTTTCTAAAGAGGGCGAAGACGGCAGAAAGAAGATTGCAACAATCACCCGTTATTTAACAGTAGGTCTTGGTCTTATCCAGGGTACAGCTTACTTCTTCTATCTCAAGGGTCAGAACATTCTCACCGGCGATGTAGCAGTTTGGTTTGCAGCTATTGTTATTATCCTTATTTTCACAGCAGGTACAGCATTTATGATGTGGCTTGGTGAGCAGATTAATACAAAGGGTATCGGCAACGGTATTTCTATTCTGCTTTTCGCAGGTATCGTAGCAAGACTTCCTGTTACAGTATACTCTA
This sequence comes from Ruminococcus sp., assembly GCA_030525665.1. Lineage (GTDB taxonomy): Bacteria > Bacillota > Clostridia > Oscillospirales > Acutalibacteraceae > Ruminococcoides. Next base: position 12,216 of record JAUNEH010000047.1, on the reverse strand, counting down.
TCATCGACTATTTCAGATTTGCAAAAGCAGGTTTAATCCAGTATTACTTCCTTGCTCCTGCATTTATCCTTCTCTTCTTTGTTATTATCTGGGTTATCTGCTTCATGCAGGACGCAGAGAGAAGAATTCCTATTCAGTATGCAAAGAGAGTGGTAGGCAGAAAGATGTATGGCGGCCAGTCCAGCCATATGCCTATCAAGGTTGCTCTCGGCGGCGTTATGCCCGTTATCTTTGCAACATCTATCCTCTCAATCCCCAGCACAATTCTCGCATTTATGCGTAATACAGAAAGCGGCTGGTATAAGTTCCTTTCCGCTTTCAGAATGGATAGCTGGTTATATGTAGTGCTTGAGTTCGTTTTAGTACTCGCATTTGCATACTTCTACACTCAGATTCAGTATAATCCTGTGGAGATGGCCAATAACCTCAAGCAGAACAACGGCACAATCCCCGGCATTCGTCCCGGTCAGCCTACTGCTGAGTTTATCCGCAAGATTTTGTCCAGAATTACCTTAATCGGTGCATTATTCCTTTCCTTTATTGCTATCGTACCCTCTGTATTTACAATTGCAAGCGGTATGACAAACCTTTCAATGGGCGGTACTTCCGTAATCATTATGGTTGGTGTTGCTATTGAAACAGTTAAGCAGATGGAAAGCCAGATGATGATGCGTCATTACAGAGGTTTTCTCGACTAATTTCCCGTAAGGAGGATTATATAATGAATATTATTCTCTTAGGTGCTCCCGGTGCCGGCAAAGGCACACAGGCAGCAGTTATCTGCGAGCATCTTTCAATTCCCACTATCTCTACTGGTAACATTATCAGAGAGGCACTGAAAAACGGCACAGAGATGGGACTTAAGGCCAAGTCCTTTATGGACAGCGGTAAGCTGGTTCCCGATGAGGTTGTAATCGGCATCATCGAGGAAAGACTCAAGAACGACGACTGCAAAAACGGTTTCATTCTTGACGGCTTCCCCAGAACCATTCCTCAGGCCGAGGCTCTGGATAAAATGGGTATCGTAATCGACAAGGCAATCAGCATTGAGGTTGCCGACGAGGTTATCGCTTCCAGACTTTCCGGACGCCGTGTCTGCGAAAAGTGCGGCAGACCCTATCACATTGTGGACTTAAAGCCCAAGGTTGAAGGTGTTTGTGACGATTGTGCAGGCACCCTTGTTCAGCGCAAGGACGATCACATTGATACCATTAAGGCACGTCTCGAAATCTATCACAATGAAACAGAGCCCCTTAAGGACTATTATAAGGCTCAGGGCAAGCTCTTTATCGTTGAAGGTCAGGACAAGGTAGAAGATACCACAGCCCTTACTTTAAAGGCATTAGAGGCGTAAGCTGATGATAGTTATCAAATCTGCACGCGAGCTTAAAGCCATGGAGCTCGCGTGCAGGATATCTGCAAATGTGCTTAAGCTTGCAGGCACAATGGTTGAACCCGGCGTAACAACTTGGGAAATCGACCAGAACATCAGAAAGTATATTGAGAAGCAGGGTGCAACCCCATCCTTTCTCGGTTACGGCGATTATCCCGCAAGCTCATGCATTTCTGTAAATAACGTGGTTATCCATGGTATACCTTCTAAGAACTGTATTCTCAGAGAGGGTGACATCGTTTCGATTGATGTCGGTGCTTTTATCGACGGATTTCATGGCGACAATGCTTACACCTTCCCTTGTGGAGATGTTAGTGATGAAGCTAAGAGGCTGATGGACGCTACAAGAGAGTCGCTTTATGAGGGAATAAAAGCGGCACAGGCAGGAAATCGCGTTGGCGATATTTCCAGTGCAGTTCAGAAGTATGTCGAAAATCGCAGTTACTCGGTGGTACGAGATTTTGTCGGCCACGGCGTAGGTGCGAAATTACACGAAGAACCCAGCGTACCTAATTTCGGTACTCCCGGCAGGGGACCGAGACTTATTCCCGGTATGACTATTGCCATTGAACCTATGGTCAATATGGGCGATTATAAGGTAAAGGTGCTCAAGGATGACTGGACTACCGTTACAGTTGACGGCAAGTTAAGTGCTCATTATGAACACACAATAGCCATTACGCCCGACGGCCCCAAGATTTTAACAGTAGCTGACAGTGAGGTACATTTATGATACCGGTCGGTACAGTTGTTAAAGCAAATCGAGGCCGCGACAAAGAAGGCTTCTTTGTAGTTGTAAAAAGTGAAGACGGATGGGCATATATCGCTGACGGTAAACGCCGCAAGGTTGAAAACCCTAAAAAGAAGAACCCCATTCATCTAACCGTTACAAACACAGTTTTGTCCCATTCAATGGACACTAACCGCAGTATAAGAACAGCCCTGAGAAATTTCAGGGAGGATTAAATTCGGAGGTTATCCTATGTCAAAGCAGGATGTTATTGAAATAGAAGGTACAGTTGTCGATGCTCTTCCCAACGCACAGTTTACGGTAGAGCTTCCTAACGGTCACAAAATTCTGGCTGTTATTTCCGGCAAGCTGAGAATGAACTTCATTCGTATTCTTCCCGGCGATAAGGTTACGGTTGAGATGTCACCCTATGACCTTACCCGCGGCAGAATTACATGGCGCTCAAAGTAAGAATTATAAATTTACCTAACTCTAAGAAAGGAATGATTAACTAATGAAAGTCAGACCTTCAGTAAAGAAAATCTGCGAAAAGTGCAAGGTTATCAAGAGAAAAGGCAGAATTATGGTTATCTGCGAGAACCCCAAGCACAAGCAGAGACAGGGCTAATATTTAATTAGCAAAGTCTTTACCAACTGCAGAAAAATCTGCAAAACTAAGAATTTTTAAGCATTTTATGGAGGTGCAAACAATATGGCTCGTATAGCAGGTGTTGACTTGCCCAGAGACAAAAGAATCGAAATCGGTTTGACCTATATCTACGGTATTGGTAGAAAGACCGCTAACGATATCCTCGCATCCACAGGTGTAAATCCTGACGTTCGCGTTAGAGACCTTACAGAGGACGATATTTCCAAACTCAGAGAGTATATTGACCACAACTGCCGCGTAGAGGGTGACCTTCGTCGTGACGTTGCTTTTGACATTAAGAGACTTATTGAAATCGGCTGCTACCGTGGTGTTCGCCACAGAAAGGGCCTGCCTGTAAGAGGTCAGCGTTCTAAGACAAACGCTCGTACCCGTAAGGGTCCCAGAAAGACCATGGCCAATAAGAAGAAGTAAGGAGGAGAAAGCAAATGGCAGCTAAAGCTACAACTAAAAAGACTGTACGCCGTCGCCGCGAGAGAAAGAATATCGAGAAAGGCGCAGCTCACATTCAGTCTACTTTTAACAACACAATTGTTACTATCTCCGATGTTCACGGTAATGCAATTTCTTGGGCAAGTGCCGGCGAGCTCGGCTTCAGAGGCTCCAGAAAGTCTACTCCCTTCGCAGCTCAGTCCGCAGCAGAGACTGCAGCAAAGGCAGCAATGGAGCATGGCATGAAGTCCGTTGACGTTTACGTTAAGGGCCCCGGTCAGGGTCGTGAGGCAGCTATCCGTGCATTACAGACAGCAGGTCTCGAGGTTACAATGATTAAAGACGTAACTCCGATTCCTCACAACGGATGCCGTCCTCCCAAGAGAAGACGTGTATAATAGGAGGTAAAGAATATGGCAAAGAATATGCAGCCTATTGCTAAGCGTTGCAGAACACTTGGCATTTCCCCCGCTGTTATGGGTTATTCTAAGAAGACTTCTAACAAGAACCCCGGCGGTAATATGAGAAAGAAGAAGAGCGAATACTCAATGCAGCTTACCGAGAAGCAGAAGGTTAAGTTTATCTACGGCATTCTCGAGAAGCAGTTCAGAGCTTACTACGAGAAGGCTGAAAAGGCAGAGGGTAAGACAGGTGAGGCACTTCTCACAATCATCGAGACAAGACTTGACAACGTTGTTTACAGACTTGGCCTCGCTGCTACAAGAAGAGAAGCTCGTCAGCTCGTTAACCACGCTCACTTCACTGTAAACGGTAAGAAAGTAAACATTCCTTCCTATCTTGTAAAGGTTGGCGATGTTATCGAAGTTAAAGAGAAGAGCCGCAGCACAACTCGCTTTAAGGCTATTGCTGATGGTGAGAACGCTTCCGTTCCTGCACCTAAGTGGCTCCAGAAGGATGCTAACCTTCTCGGCGGTAAGGTAGTTGCTGCTCCCCAGAGAGACGATATCGACTTCCCCGTAGAAGAGCACCTCATCGTTGAGTTGTACTCCAAGTAAGCCTTTTGATTATTCGCAGGTTTACACACATCTCAGCAGGTTGCTGAAAATGTTAAGGAGGAATATTGCATGATAGAAATCGAAAAGCCCAGAATTAATGTTGACGAATTATCAGCTGACGGCAAATACGGCAGATTTGTTGTTGAGCCTTTAGAGAGAGGCTTTGGTAACACATTAGGTAACTCTTTAAGAAGAGTTCTGCTTTCCTCTTTAGAGGGTGTAGCAGTTAATTCTATTAAGATTGACGGTGTACTTCACGAGTTTTCCACCATTCCCGGTGTAAAAGAGGATGTTACAGAAATCGTTCTTAATATGAAGAGCCTTGTTGCTAAGCTTAACAGCAACGGTCCCAAGACCGTTGAAATTGCTGCTGAAGGTCCCGGCATTGTTACTGCCGATATGATTAAGTGCGACAGCGAGGTTGAGATTCTCACACCTGAGCTTCACATTGCAACTCTCGGCGAAGACGCAAAGCTTAATATGGAAATCACACTGGATAAGGGCAGAGGCTACGTTCCTGCAGAGAAAAACAAGGCTCTTGCAGGCAACAATGTAATCGGTGTCCTTCCTGTTGACTCCATTTACACACCTGTTCTTAAGGTTAACTTTACTGTTGATAACACTCGTGTTGGTCAGATTACTGACTATGACAAGCTCACACTTGATGTATGGACAAATGGTGTTATTACTGCTCAGGAGGCTGTTTCTCTTGCAGCTAAGGTTATCTGTGAGCACCTTAATCTCTTTGTTGACCTCTCTGACAGAGGCAGTCAGGAGATTATGGTTGTTAAGGAAGACAGTGGCAAGGAGAAGGTTCTCGAAATGACTATCGAGGAGCTTGACCTTTCCGTTCGTTCCTTCAACTGCTTAAAGCGTGCAGGTATCAACACAGTTGAGGATCTTATCAGCAAGTCTGAAGAGGATATGATGAAGGTTCGTAACCTCGGCAGAAAGTCCCTTGAGGAAGTTATGCAGAAGCTTAGTAGTCTTGGCTTCAGTCTTCACAGCGAGGACGAATAAACCTTTACAATTACTACACTTAATAAGGAGTGAAATATAATGCCCGGTACAAGAAAGTTAGGTAGAGCTACAGCTCACAGAACAGCAATGCTCAGAGCTATGGTTACTTTCCTTTTCGAGAACGGCAAAATAGAGACAACTGTTACTCGTGCTAAAGAAGTTTCTTCATTAGCTGAGAAGATGATCACTATTGCTAAAGAGGATAATCTCCACAACAAGCGTATGGTTATGTCTTTTGTAACAAAAGAGGAAGTAACATACAAGCTCTTTAAGGAGATTGCACCCAAGTATAAGGACAGAAACGGTGGTTACACAAGAATCACTAAGATTGGTCCCCGCCGCGGTGACGCAGCAGAGATGGCAATCATCGAGCTTATCTAAGGGAAATCCTTACAATATAAAAAGACGGTTGGTGTTAATACCAACCGTCTTTTTCTATGTACGATTGAAGGTGATTATGTAGTGAACCAGACCGCCTTTAATGTAGGTTGCCTCTGAATATTACCTGTCCGTAGGCGAAATGCCCCACGGGTGGCTAACCCGAGAAATGCCCTGTCGTGGCTAACGACAAAAACCCGCCGTTAATAAAACGACGGGTTAAAATGAACTTATACAAAGGCGGAATTACCCAGCCCGTGGTTAACGGGCAAGCTCTTCGCGGATAACGTCTGCAATGCCTGTTTCGGTAAGACCGAACTTTTCTAAAAGCTCCCAAGCGGGACCTGAGTAGCCGTATCTGTCGTAAACACCAACCTTGCGAACCTTAACGGGGCACTCCTCGCTTGTTACTTCAAGAACTGCATCGCCAAGACCACCAATAACATTGTGCTCTTCAACAGTGATAATCTTGCCTGTTTCTTTAGCAGCCTTAATGATAATGTCGCGGTCAATGGGCTTGATGGTGTGGATGTTAATAAGGCGAACGCTGTAGCCTTCTTCCTGAAGCTTTAAGCAAGCCTTTCTACACTCGTTAACAACAAGACCTGTAGCAATAACAGTGATGTCGTTGCCTTCCTGAAGGGTGATACCCTTACCAAGCTCGAACTCGTAAGTTTCGGGGTCGTTGAAGGAGTCAATAGCAAGTCTGCCAAGACGAATGTAAACAGGGCCTACATGCTCAATAGCAGCCTTAGCTGCAGCCTTCATTTCCCAGTGGTCAGCAGGACAGAGAACTGTCATACCGGGGATAGTACGCATAAGAGCAACGTCCTCAAGGCACTGGTGAGTAGCACCGTCTTCGCCTGTTGAAATACCTGCATGGCTGCCTGCGATTTTAACATTAAGGTGGGGATAGCCTACGGAGTTTCTAATCTGCTCGTAAGCTCTGCCTGTTGCAAACATTGCAAAAGAAGCTGCAACTGGAATTTTACCGGCACTTGCTAAACCTGCGGAAACGCAAATCATATTGCCCTCGGCAATACCACAGTCAAAGAATCTTTCGGGGAATTCTTTCTTGAAAATTGATGTCTTGGTAGCACCTGCAAGGTCAGCATCAAGAACAACAATGTTTTCATTAGTTTTAGCAAGCTCGCAAAGAGCCTCGCCAAAGCTTTCTCTGGTTGCTTTTGTTACGATATCAGCCATTAGCACTCACCCTCCAATTCCTTAAGCTGAGCCTCAAGCTCTGCAATTGCCTTTTCATACTCGTCTTTGTTGGGGCCTTTGCCGTGCCAGTCAACCTGGTCTTCCATAAAGCTTACGCCCTTGCCCTTAACAGTAGCGGCAAGAATAGCGGTGGGCTTGCCCTTAACTTCCTTAGCCTTATTAAAAGCGGCTTCAATATCGTCAAAGCAGTGGCCGTTGATTTTAATTACCTCAAAGCCAAAGCTTTCGAACTTTTTGTCAAGAGGCTCGATACCGCAAACCTCGCTTACCTTGCCGTCAATCTGAAGGCCGTTCTGGTCTACGATAACAACTAAGTTGTCTAGCTTGTTGTGAGCCGCAAACATAGCGGCTTCCCAAACCTGACCCTCTTCGCATTCGCCGTCGCCAAGTACGGTGTAAACGCGGTAGGGGTTATTGTCAATCTTAGAAGCCAGAGCCATACCGCAAGCGGCAGAAATACCCTGACCCAAAGAGCCTGTGCTCATATCAATACCGGGGGTTTTGTTCATATCGGGGTGACCCTGAAGCATAGCACCAACGTGGCGAAGCTTGGAAATCTCTTCCCAAGGGAAGAAGCCCTTAAGTGCTAAGATAGCATAAAGGCTGGGGCAGCAATGACCCTTTGAAAGAACAAAACGGTCGCGGTTAGTCATCTTAGGATTTGTGGGGTCTACGTTCATTTCATTGAAATAAAGGTAGGTCATAATGTCAGCGGCTGAAAGAGAGCCACCGGGATGGCCTGATTTAGCGTGGAATGTACCCTCTACGGCACCCATTCTTGCTTTACAGGCAAGCTTTTTAAGCTCTAATTTTTGAGTGTTCTGCATAGCAATTCCTCCTATTGAACAGTTTAATAGTAGTATTCGCAGTATTATATTACCATAAAGGCGATATTTCTAATTTTCTTTTAAGAAAAATAAAGGCAAATTGATGTAGAATTTACCGCGTGTTTTTGCTCCTTTTTCGTCGATAACAACTATAGACTTGAACTTTAAGGTGGTTTAAAATATAATAATAGTGGTGATATTTATGTTATTAGTATTTGACGTTGGTAATACAAATATTAAACTTGGTCTTTTCGAGGGCGAAAAGCTTGTGATGATTGCACGTACATCTACAGTTGCAAGCAAAACAGGCGACGAGCTTGCAATTGAGATTAAGGGCATTTTTGAGGTGTACGGCTTTGATATTTCTCAGGTTGAGGGCACAATTATCAGTAGCGTTGTGCCTCAGGTGCTTGTATCTCTTAAGCGGGCGGTAAGGCTTCTTTTTAAAGAGGAGCCGTTAGTGGTAGGCCCCGGACTAAAGACCGGTATTAACCTGAGAATTGATAACCCTTCCACAGCAGGTGCTGACTTGGTAACTGGCTGTGTCGGTGCGGCAGAGATGTATAAATTGCCATGTATTGTCATAAGCATGGGTACTGCCACCACTATTTTTGTTATAAATAAGGATAAGTCTATGATAGGCGGTGCAATTATTCCCGGCGTGGGTACATCCTTAAATGCATTGGTAAAGCAGGGTGCCTTGCTTCCCTCGGTTGCTATTCACGCACCCTCAAGAGTTGTAGGCAAAAACACCGACGAATGTATGCGTTCGGGTGTGGTTATAGGAACAGCTTCGATGATTGACGGTATGATTGACCGTATGCAGTCAGAAGTAGGTGAGCAGTGCAGTCTTGTTGCAACAGGCGGCTTAGCCGCAGATATTGTACCAAGCTGTAACCATAAAATTGAGCTTAGGGATGACCTTATGCTTCAGGGACTAAGACTTATATACGAGAAAAACAAACAGTAATTTTCGATTTTTGACGTCAATTACAGGCTTTGCCTGTAAAATAAATATTTTAAGCGTCTCACTCCGAAAGGTGGAGACAGCAGGAGGAATTATTATGACAGCAAGAAGAAAATCAACCATTAACCCAAAAGTCGTAGAGATGACACTAACGGCCTTACTCGTTGCGATAATTGTGTTGCTGACTTTTACACCGTTGGGCTATTTAAAAACCCCTTTGTTCGAGATTACCTTAATGGTGTTGCCCGTTGCAGTCGGGTCAGTAGTTTTAGGTTGGAAAGCAGGTTTGATTTTAGGTGCCGCTTTTGGTATTACAAGCTATATGACCTGTTTCGGTATTGGTATGCCCAGTGCCTTAGGTGCATTTTTGCTTAGCGAAAATCCCGTTTTAACAGCAGTAATTTGTATTGTTCCCAGAATTCTCTGCGGTGTGTTACCTGCACTTATATACAAAGCAATCACCCAAAAAGATAAGCATGGCTACATAGCTATTGCTGTTTCAAGTCTTTCGACGGCAATTATCAATACAGTTTTGTTTTTAGGCGGAGTTTGGCTTGTTTTCTCAGATTTTCTTGCTTCATCCGATTATGGCGCCTTTGTTAAAGAAGGCTTCGGTGAGTTTAATGTGCTTACATTTTTCCTTGCTTTTGCATCGATTAATGCACTTATTGAAGCAGGCGTTTGTTTAGTTGCAGGTACAGCAATATCTAAAGCGTTACTTAAAGTAAAAGAAAGATTTTTATGATAAATTTCCCCTTAGATTCAGTTTATTTAGAGTCGGTGGACTCTACTAACAGTTACTTAAAAAGAATTATCAAAGAAACCGGACTTAGCAGGGGTTTGGCAGTTACGGCAAAGGTGCAGACCGCAGGCAGAGGCAGACTTGGCAGGACTTGGCTTAGCAGTGACGATACTCTTTGTATGAGCATTGCCCTTAAGAACGAGTACGCCGAGGGTTTTACACTCCTTGCTGCACTGGCGGTTTATGAAGCTTTAAAGCTTTTTTGCGGTGAAAAATCCTTGCAGGTGAAATGGCCTAACGATATTATTTGTGAAAACAAAAAGCTTTGCGGTATTCTTTGTGAGCGAGTTAATGAATATACTGTAATCGGTATAGGGGTAAACGTAAACGACGAGAGCTTTGTCAGTGAAATTGAGCATAAAGCAACGTCACTTTACCTTTTAAGCGGTAAAAAGTCTAATGTTAAAGAGATTTTTGAGGCTATAAAGCTTTCGTTTGAAAAGATTTTTGAAAAGTATAATTTTACTTTTACACAGGACGCAAAAGCAGAGTTTGAGAGGCTTTGCATAAATTTAGGCAAAACCGTTTTTACGGATAATTTAAGTGGTGTAGCCATAGGTGTGGCAGATAACGGAGAGCTGCTTATTAAAGCCGATGATAAAATAGTGAGCATCACTTCAGGCGAAGTTGCAGTGCACGGTATATATTAAATATTATTTTTATAGTAATGATTTTGTAGGGGAGGGTCACCCCTCCCGATAGGTTTAAGTTATAGGAAATGTTTTCGGGAGGCAAAACGCCTCCCCTACAATTATCGTTGCGATTTAAACTAATCCGGAGGAGTTTTTATGGCATTCAAAGAAATTGATATTAAAGACCTTGAGTTCAGCCCCTTTGAAAAAATCGGCAAGCAGTGGATGCTGATTACTGCAGGCGATAAGGATTCTTTCAACACAATGACAGCTTCATGGGGCGGACTTGGAGTTTTGTGGAACAAAAATGTTGCTTTCACATTTATAAGACCTTCAAGATACACCTTTGAATTCTGCGAAAAAGAAGAATACTTTACCCTTACATTCTTCCCTGAGGAATATAAAAAGGCACTCAGCTTTTGCGGTACAAAGTCAGGCAGAGATTATGACAAATGCAAGGAAACAGGTTTAACCCCAGTGTTTTCGGCAGAGGCTCCTTATTTTGAAGAAGCTGAGCTTGTGCTTGTATGCAAAAAACTGTATGCTCAGGATATGGACAAAGCCTCAATCTGTGACGATGTGGTGTATCCCAACTACGGCGAGGATGAGCCTATGCACAAAATGTACGTTGGCGAAATCGTAAAGGCTCTGGTTAAAGAATAAATATTAAAAATAAAGTAAAAACCTCTATGGCGGATAAAACTGCCATAGAGGTTTTCTTATTAATTATGAGGAATTTCTATAGTTCTTTCGTAGTTATTTTCTTCTGTAGCAAACCACTGGTTTACCTCAACTGTTTTTACGCCTGGGTCTGTACCGCCCTGAATCTGCTCTATTGTAACAGATTCGCATAACCAGCCCTTAGCAGCAATAGCACCGCCGTCAAGCTTAATGGTGATGGACTCAAGCACGTCAAAGGGAGCATAAACCATTGTAACTGTTGTGCCGCCTCTTTCGTGGTGGTTAAAGGGATCAGCACTGGGTAGAACAATACGGCCGTCTTTGGATGTGTTTACTGTATTGGAGTATTCGCCGTTTGTGCCGTTAAGTGTAACGTTGACGTTAAGGTCTGTACCTGCCTTTTTAACGTCAGCAGTTTTGATTGTTACCTTGTATACGTTGTCTGTTATAGAGTATGTGTACTCGCCGGGGCGACTGATTTTTTGTGCACCATAAATCTTAACACCGTTTACTGTTAAGCAGAGAGGTACCCACTCTTTGAAATAGAGAAATGTATTTACATCTCCATCGAAATAACATCCGTCGACGTCTGTTTTTACTGAATAGCCGGTAATTTCGCCAACGTTTTTATCCTTAAAGCTAAAGCTGCGGTCATCATAATAGCCTATGCATCCTGCATTGTACCAGTCGGTGGAACCATCGGTACCGTTTATTTTAATTTGCACATCGTTGTTTGAAAATCCCCAAAGCTCAAAACTGCACTTGTAGGTGATTTCTTCGCTTGCAGCCGAAGCAGTGAGCGTAAAGGCTGACATTGCGGATAAAGCAGTAATCATTGCAATGATTAAAGCCATTACTCTTGTTGTTGTTTTTCTTGTTTTTGTTTTTACTGTGTGTTTCATTTTGGATTACTCCTTTTTAAATTTTTTTCTGAGAATTTGTTGTGTTTTTTCTCTGTGACTGTAGAATACCATAATGAAAAATCACTTGCAACAAATTGGGATAAAGGGTAAATTTGAGGGACGAAAGCGTGTTTTTTAAGCCAAAAACCTGATTTTTAACGAAAAAATCCCCTCTATAGTGGTACCATAGAGGGGAGATTTATATAGCTTATTCGGTTCTTAAAGCTACTACAGGGTCTTTTTTAGCCGCCATTTTGGATGGAATAAGTCCTGCGATAAACGTTAATATCATACTGATAGCTACCAGTATAATGCCTGCACCCATAGGAAGCGAAGCTGTAATAGTAACGTCTGTTAAAAGTAAATCAAGAATTGCATTAATAGGCATATTCAAAAGGATTGTAAGTCCTACGCCTATAAGTCCCGAAATAAGTCCTATAATAAGGGTTTCGGCTGTAAAGATGTTTGAGATGTTGCGTTTTGATGCACCCATTGAACGTAAAACGCCGATTTCCTTAGTTCGCTCTAAAACGGAAATATAG
>JAUNEH010000046.1:0-14411 GCA_030525665.1 Ruminococcus sp. | reverse complement strand
ATTCAGAAAAAAAGCGCTATGCAGGACGGACCTACATAGCGCATTGAACCAAAAGAATATAATAACCCCTTGCAAAAAAGGAATTTATCCGTTATACTTTTCTTTGTAGTGCAGCGAATGCTGTTATGTACGGTGCCAATCTCACCTGCGTAGGCACATGGGAGTTGCCGCTCCTGTGTGCTGCTACTTTTATTTCTGTAACTAAAGTATAACATATATAGCCCCATATGTCAATAGCTTTTCAAAAATTTTTGTAAGGAATGTTTTTTATGGAAAATAAAACATCAGAATCCCAGCTTAACGCAACTAAAAAATACCTTTCTAAATTCACAGAAACCAAGGTTCGCCTTATGCCCGAAGAACACGCAATAATGACAGCCCACGCCAAAAGCATGGGCGAAAGCACCGCAGCTTTTATAAAGCGAGCCATAAACGAAACAATGGAAAGAGATAATGCAAATAAAAAGGATGCAGAGTGAGTTCTGCATCCTTTTGTTATCAATAGGGATATCTGGCTATCATCCTACTGCTCTTCACTTCGCAACTCCAAACATTATCCCTAATATGAGAAACATTACCCGCAACAAGGATTTTAGGAAGAACTATCTTGCTATATACTTTCTTAACAATCTCGTCCTTGTTATCATCCTTTTTATCTTGGTCTGGAAATATCATTTTCCACACCCTGTCACATAAGGATTTATCAGAAAAGATCAATAACAAATACCTTCTGTCCCTTTTATCAAGCCCACCTAATTTTACCATTATCTTGAGCCTTTCTTTCTCAAAACCTTCTGGAAGCGTACATCTTTGAGCTACCATTATCTTGAAACCATCAAGAGATGAATTATATCCACGCAGAATTGTATTCTGACACACAAGAATATCACCCACCTTTTTATCATCAACAACATAGTCATAGGGGACCCTTAATAACGTTTCATATAAGGTCCTAACACTGGTAGGTCTCTTTTCCTTCTCTACAAATTTTACATCCTTATCTGGGTCATCAGGATCAGCACAAGCGGGACCTTTACCTCCGCCTCCTGTATAACCTCCACCTTTACGCTTGTTCTTCTCCTTTACGCTTAGAAACTTTTCAAAAGAAAAATTATTCAGTGATTCTATGTACATAGACACCTCAGTAACGCCGCAAGCGTGAGAGCACTTGGCTATATGTTCATATCCTCTAAAATACGGATTTCCCTTGCTACTGGTGGAAAGTTCTAACGAGCAATTACACTCTCTGCCATCGGGATCTTTACCGATGCACCTAAAATCTCTTTTACTCTTAGGCATATTAACAGCTTCTTTAGCATTAACGATATTTTCGTTACCATATACATCTATGGACTTTGCAATTTCTGACATATTAAATCTCCTTTACTTTTTTATTTATTACAATTTATTTAAAACATCCTGCCATAAATCAATCATAGTTCTCACCTCCTTTACTGCTATTCGAAGACTCTAAACTTGCCTTCAATATAATTATGAAAAATAAGTTCTTTCATCAACGAAAAAATTTATCCAACTCACCTGCATATGCATTTAAAGGATGGTTTTTCAACTTTTTATACATTTCATACTTCAAGTCATCATCCAGAAACATGTTTTTAATCTCTTTGTCATTGAGAAGAGAATGACCCATGCAGTTATGAATTTCAGCATCAGTAAATCTTAAACCTTTAATACGTGTACAGAAATGTCTCCTGAAAATATAGGTAGTCGGATCCTTCTCTATTAATCCTTTATTGATAAAAACACTATTTTCTGCTGCGTGTGCTATTTTAATCTTCTCTGAGCGATATCCAAGCTCTTCAAAAAGCTTCATTCCTGCCCGACTTAAATCTACACTGGAACATCTTGTCAAAAAAGCCTTATTCCTATGCGCTATGGGAATGTCGTTTATAGTCATACCCTCCGGCAAAACGAGCTTACCAATTTTTATACACTCTTCTACATAACTCTTATACATAAGCAAATAGTTTACAAAAACATCAGGCAAAGGTATCTGCCTGTATCCATTAGGCGTTTTTAATCTTTCCTCTGTTTCATTGGAATTGTTTCGGGTTTTCTTGTTAACCTCGCAATAATACATATCGTTATATTCCTGAGACTGATATATATCTCCGAAGTTCATCCCTGCCGCTTCGCCATTTCGCACACCTGTAAACATCATCAACAATAGACCTATCTCTTCGCCCGAGATCTCCTCAGGCGGTTTAACGAGCCTCTTGAAAATATCCAGTTCTTCTTTTCTTGTAAAAGAACGCTTGACAAAACCTAATGCATCTTCAAGTTCTTTTCTGCTGTCTTCTTTGTTATCATCCCAGCAATTTTGAATACCATGTTGTTCGTATCCAACCTGGCACACCCTTTTTATCAAATGCTCATAATGGTCGTTTGTTCCTTCTTCAGATTTATAATTGCTTTTAAGGGTATCAACAACATTTTCAAACTCTTCACGAGTATAAGCACTTAATGGTTTCCCATTCGTCAACAGAGGCAAAATTCTCGAATTATAGTACTCAGCGTAACGCTTTTGCGTCTCATCATTCCATCTTGATGAAACCCCGATGTTTTCTTCAAATTCGTCCAGAACAACCCAATAACGACGTAAAACTCCTGCAAAGGTCAACTCATTTGCTGACATTGAAACGTAACTATTATCAATTATTACTTTCATCTTTGCTGTCTCCTTTTATTATTTTTTCAAGCTTGCATAACTCCTCGTAAAGTATACAAGCAACATCTTCGTTATCGTAACCAATATAGTGTCTGTCTGCTGTGTCATTTGGCTTAAGGCCCAAAATAACAGCTCTTTCGTTGTCATTCAAGTTCGTATAATTTGTTAGATGTTTTATAAAGGTTTCTCTCAGAACATCACCTCTATATGATTTCAACACTAACTCTCTACCAGAAGTTTTTATCAGCTTATTATTATTTTCCCAAAAATCTAAAACCGATTCACATAACTCCTTTATATTCTTTCTCTTACAATGTTCGTAAGGAGATGATTTCTTATTTAATGTCGGGACAATAGGCATAAGATGGATTTCTTCTTCGTCATATTTTTCGCTCAACTCATTCTTTCTTTTTATTAGCTCATCGGAAAGCAACGGGACACAAGGAATACAGACAGGAACCTTTGACATTGCTCCTTTAATTATATTTTTGTTATATGTATCAGAAGGAAACAACATATAAAAATCATACTCTTGAGAATGCAAAAAATCTCTCCAGGTTAAATCACATAGTTGATTATAATTTAACCCTGTGAACATCTTTATAATAACCGCCAAATATTCATACTTTGAAGATCTCAACTTTTTAGAAACATCTTTATATACTTGTCGGATTTCTGATTTCATTAAAGAATGTTTCACCAATGCATCTCTTGCTCGACCAACAACATCATATCGACTACGATTTTCATAATCAGAGCTTGGGCTAAAAGATTCAAAAATATTATTTTCACAGATATTATTGTTCACTGCTACTTCGAAAATCTCACTTAGCAGGTTTATATATTTATCTAATGTCAACTCATCAAATCCGAAGTGTTGCTCATAATATGCTTTTTCGAACTCATCAACAGAAGCTTTGACAATAGGTAATTCTCCGATTTTACTATCTACTATCGTCTTAACAAAATCGAAATCGTTATCGTCATTCTCTTTCCATGTGTACCAATCAAAATACAGATAGAAAAAGGATTTTAAAGAAATATTCTCATAGTCTATATGTTCTAATGTGTTTTCTTTTAAGTAATCACGTAGCAGTTTGTCGCCGTTCATACCGTAAAAAAATTCATTTGCTATAACATCATAAATATTCTCTAAAGAAACACCTCTGAATTTCATTTCCGTACCCGGAATAATGACGCTTTTTCTGTTTTCTGTTGGAATTTTGAAATATACTCTTAGTCGAATCTTATTGTCTTCACTTTTACCATTGTGAATTGTATAGAAAGCTGAAATGCCTTCCGAAAAAGTGTATTCTTTTGCCATTTCTCTTTTTTGTCCGCTTTTGTTTATGTACTTTATACCTCTGAATATTTCTCTTATCGAAGATCCCGATTCTATCAATTCTTTCTTGCTTGTGAAAGCTTCCTGACAATCCCTTGATATATACTGCTCATTAGAAGATATAAGGACGTATTTATTTAGAGTTATCGCGTTTTCATAATACGTATTACTACCGATGTTTTCTTGCACAGACCAACGAACAAAAACCTTCTTTTTTCTTCCTTCAGACGAAGACAATCCTAAGGGCAATATGTCTATTGACTGTATATTTACATCGTTAGAGTAGATGAGTTGAGATATCGCACCAGTGGTATTTTCAAACTCATTGGACTCATGTAAAGAAAATATTTGCATAGAGGTTTTGCAACATTTCAATAAAGTATCAGACATTTCTTTTTGGAGTTTTTCTTCAGTATGAGTTGCAAACATAAGAATGCTATCAACTCTTATCTCTAATTTAAGGAACTCTTCAAAGGTATAAAACTTTATTGACCCTGTACCATTAAAATTCATACATTCACAATATCTACGATACAACTTGCATTTATACTGAGAGGGCAACACAACTACAAAATCAACGTCCCTTAAGCTTGTGTCAAAAATTATTTTTCTTATAAAAAAATCTGAAGGGCAAACGATGGCCGCAGTGGGTTTATC
Source organism: Ruminococcus sp. (assembly GCA_030525665.1). Classification (GTDB taxonomy): domain Bacteria; phylum Bacillota; class Clostridia; order Oscillospirales; family Acutalibacteraceae; genus Ruminococcoides. The sequence continues at coordinate 9,723 of JAUNEH010000046.1, read as the reverse complement.
TCCATCAAAAATGCGAGACATAAAACGCGGATATATGTAGCAATTATCAAGTAGGATATCATTTCTATCTTCTGCATATGACGCAGCACACATCAATTCTATTTCATTGTATCGGAGCTTTACGAGTTTTTTTGCACAAGATACCACTATCTTATAAGATACTCCTGTATTATCTACAAAACGTTTCAGCTTTGAGGAATTATCAATAATAGCCATCAGTTCCGTAATCCGCTCTTTAGGAATACCATTCTCAACACAAACCGATATTGCTTTAGTCGCACTTCTCATTTGCTGATACTCTTCAATATTCAGCTTTGTCATGCAGACAACCTTATATAAATCAACAACATCTTTTGTGCTTATCTTGAGCTTAGCTATATTTTGTAAATTGAATTGCTTCCCGATATCTCTATCAAACTCAGTAACCGATGAATAATATTTTTGAGAAACGATTTTATGTACTTGATTCATCAAAAGGATCACATACCCTGTATTGAGAACACTCAGCTTTAACCTTCTTTTCAATTCCAACAACTGCAACGGACTGCAAACTAATTGTGAAACACCGACTTTGAAAAATTCTATTAGCCCGATGTTTGAAAACTCTGAACACAGCTTCGTCAATTTCTTCCAGTTGCAATCTCGTTTGACATGCAAAAAAATTTCTGCTTCACTGTTCGAGCAACTATTCCGCACTTTAACATAAGCATTCTTGATATCTTCATTATCAAAATGCTGTTCAGCGATAGAGACACACGTACAATAAGCTCTCAGGAAACCAGCCTCATCACAACTGAAATTGAAAACCTCTTCTACACTTTTCCTTATCTTCGCTTTTTCCATCATTTTCTCTCCTTTCACGAATTTAAATTCCAAACAGAGTAAAACTATTCTATATAAATAATTATGGGTAAAAATTTTGTTCTCCAACAAAAATATAAAATCGGTTTTGTCTCTAAATATATTATGATAAATAATTCAAAAAACATTTTCTCTCATATGAGAATTACTCGGATTAAGAATTTACTATATCATTATGGGTTGTTTTAAAATAAAATAAAAATACAGATAAAAATAACGACAAAGGTAACCTCTGTCGTTGCTAAAAATATATGGTTCACTCATCCACGCAGCTCACAAGCAAATACTCTAAAATTAACGATTGGTCACTACACAGAATTTTTATCGACCGAAAACACATAAAATAATGACCATTTTTACGCTTTTCTCCAATCTCCGTACATTTTTTCAGACAAAAAAATAAGCCTGCTTTGAAAAAACAAAACAGGCTTATAAAATATTCAGTTACTCCCAAAATGCACCAAATACCTATAAAAGTGGTGTTTTAGAAATCTTTACAAAAAGCAAAAAGTCTTGAAACCCGCATCAATACTGCGTTTTTCAAGACTTTAGATGGTCCGAGTGACAGGAGTCGAACCTGCGGCCTCTTGAACCCCATTCAAGCGCGCTACCAAACTGCGCTACACCCGGATTGGACAACGTAAGGTATTATACCACTAACTTCCCGAAAATGCAAGTGTTTTTTGAAAGTTTTTAAAATATTTTTTGAGTATACCTACTTATTTCACAATGTCCGGGTTATTGGTTCTATCCAGAAGGTAATCTATGCTTACACCATAAAAATCCGAAAGCTTTATAAGCACCTCGGCTGTAAGTGAAATAACGCCTGTCTCGTACTGAGAATTGATGTCCAATAGAACTTTTTAAATTAGCTATATAACTTTTACTTAAAACTACCATCTATGTAATATTAACGATTACACTCTATACAAATTACTTTTTGTATGTATCTACATCTTCAAAATCTTCGCTGTATGAAAATTCAAGTGTATCTCCATTTACTCTAAAATAATAAATACGCGAGTCTACCAATACACCCTCTAATCTGATCCTGTTTCCGTCAATTGAATAGTTGCCTTCATAATTAGGGTGACTTGAGGTATATTTACCGTCTGAAAAGAATTCAATATACGAAAACTCACCGCCCTCTACTTTCTCGTATCTTCCTGACAAGCTTTTGGGTGTACTGCTACAACCACACAGCATCGAAACAATTAGAATGCAACTTAAAATACCAATTATAAAACTTTTGTGTTTCATTTTATTTTACCTCCTTATTTTTGTTTTTCTTTAAATATTAATCGCTTTAAATTTTTCAAACCATTTCATACACCCACTTTCTAATATTCAGAATAAGTCAATTGCTTATATACTGTCTACTTGATAGTTTACGCAATCAACAATCATCTGCCAATTATCAACAGCCCGCTAAAATACATCATTTGTTGTATTTTAAATATATTCTACATCATTTGTTGTATTATGTCAATAATAAGATTAAATATTAGCGAGGCTTATTATGGCATATTACAGACGACTTCGTGACCTTAGAGAGGATCACGACCTCACACAAAACCAATTAGTTGAAAAACTAAATATGCATAAAACAACATATACTAATTACGAGCAAGGAAAACGTGATTTGCCATTCGAAGTAGCAATAAAAATCGCCGATTTTTATAATGTAAGCCTTGACTACCTTGCCGAAAGAACGAATAAAGAAAACTAAAAGGGACTGTTCACTTTGATATGATACAGTCCCTTTTTTCATTATTTAGTTTTCGGTGTTACGTATACAGTTTTCTGCTCAGTGTAGATTACCTTGCCGGGTTTAGCACCTTGGGGCTTGTTTACACGTCTTATAAGTGTGTAATCAACAGGCACCTGAGAAGAGTCCTTGGCTTTGCTGAAGTAGGCGGCAATTTGTGCGGCCTCGAGGATAGCCTCTTCGCTTACTTCTCTGCCCTCGGTAATAATAACCGTATGACTGCCGGGAATATCCTTGGTGTGAAACCAAAGGTCATTTTTGTTTGCGGTTTTAAGAGTAAGCAAGTCGTTCTGGCGGTTGTTCCTGCCAACCAACACTTTAAAGCCGTCGTTTGTTTCAAACTCGCGGAAGTCAGGTTTTAATTTCTGGGGCTTTCTATTATTTTTTTCACCTTTATTCTGTTTAAGATAACCCTCAGCAACAAGCTCCTGACGAATTGCACTTAAATCCTGCTCGGACTCTGCCCTGCTGATTTCGTCGGCTACGGTTTCAAGGTAGCTTAGTTCTTCAGTTGAGTTTTCAATCTGTACCCTAAGCATTTTATCGGCGGTTTTTGCCTTGGCATAGTCCTTATAATACTTCTGTGCATTTTGCTGAGGCGTTTTGGTAACGTCAAGGTTAATGCGGATTGTAGCACCGCTTTCATCGTAAAAATTAATAACGTCTGCAAAGGGAGCGCCCTTTGTAATCAGATGCATATTGGCACCAATCAGGTCACCCTTCTGGCGTAGGATTTCTCTGTCCTGACATTTTTCGAGCTCTACTTTCTGCATAGAAATTTTGCGAGCCAGACGCTCGATATTATTGCTTACAAGCTTACTTAACGCATGGGACTTTACCCTCATTCGCTCTAAGCTTTCTCTTGTATGATAAAAAGCATCCAAAGCCTTGCAAAAGCTTTCATACTCCTGCTTTTTGACACTATCACCATACTGATTAACAGGCATAAACGAAAAGTCAAAAAGCTTACCCTGAATGTTCTTAAGGGTGACGGCATAGCTTTGGGGCTTATTAATTCTATCCTTTAAATTCTCCAAGATAACTTTAAGCTTCTGCCATTCAGAATCCGAAACAAGAGCCTTGTCAGTATCCACCGAGCCGGTGGAAAGGTACGAAAGCTCGCGACAGATTATTGGAGAAACACCTGTAAGGGTATTTAAAACAGCCTTATCAAGCCTGCTCTCGGGGTTAAGCTCAATGGCTTTTAAAAGTTCCTCTGTGTCCGTATCTTCTATACTAAGCTTCTCCTGCGAGGGAGGCATTTCATAAATTAAAGAAGGAAGCACAAGACGCTTTGACGAAAGGGTAACATCTACCCTTTTAAGAGCATCAACTATCACACCTTCGCCGTCAATAAGCACCACATTGCTGTGCTTGCCCATAATCTCTGCCGCTAAGGTAAGGCGTACCTTGTCGCCAAGTTCGTTGACACCATCGAAATCAAAAAACAACATACGCTCTAAGCCGGGCTGACGAATTCCCACAAGCTTTGCAGACATAAGACGCTTGCGAAGAAGCATACAAAACATAGGCGGTTTGTCCGGATTTTCCACGCTGTAGTCAGTAATACCCACGCGAGGAGAATCGGCACGGGTAGAAATAAGGAGGCGACGATTTCCGTCAAAGGTTCTTAAATTTATAATAAGCTCGTCGCGGTTAGGCTCGTATACCTGACTTACTCTTGCATCTGCAAGAACGCTTTCAAGCTCGGTTTTTATATGTCTTAAAAAAATACCATCCAGTGCCAATTAAATTACACCTCTCTTATATTAAAATCAAACGCGTAGCGTACTACCGAAACCCTTTACTTTTCACTATTCACTGCAAATATCATTTATGATATTTGCCTCCTGTGCTTATCTGAAAAGCACGATAAACCTGCTCTAAAATCATAACTCTGAAAAGCTGATGAGGAAAGGTCATAGGACTTACAGAAAGGCGTAAATCTGCTCTTTTCTTTACTTCGTCAGAAAGACCGAATGAACTGCCGATTATAATATCAATGCGGCTTTTGCCCTCAACACTCACCCTGTTAAAAAGCCTCGAAAGTTCTTCGCTGCTCATCATTTTTCCTTCAATACACATAGCTACTACGAAGGCATCCTTGCCTGTCTTAGCAAGGATTTTTTCGCTTTCACTTTTAAGTGCATTGGCTATTTCGGTATCGCTTGCTTTTTCCGAAAGCTTGGTTTCGTCAAGCTCGGTAATGTTAAGCTTACAAAAAGCCGAAAGCCTTTTGGAGTATTCCTTTACTGCGTCCGAAAGAAACTTTTCCTTAAGCTTTCCAACGCAGATTATATTTACGTTAAGCATAAGCTACCTCAAAAAATTATCGCTTTACCGTTAGTACTTTCGGGTGCTACTTCCAAAGTAAAGTCAAGATTTATTGCCATACCTGCTTTTGTAAGAGACTCCAGAGATGTATTGTAAGCAAGCATGGGAGTATTATTCTCTTTGCTCAGGTGTCCTAAAACAATACGGCTGACTCCGCTTTTTACAAGCTCGGGTAATTCCTCGGCGCATGCCTTGTTGGAAAGGTGTCCTCTGTCCGAGAGAATTCGCTGTTTTAAAGCATAGGGATAAGGCCCGCAACGCAACATATCGATATCGTGGTTTGACTCGATTACCGCAAGGCTTGATTTTCTGATAGCCTCACGAACAGAGGGTAGCATAATCCCCATATCGGTAGCAACAGTTGCACGGCTTCCGTCAGGGGTTGTAACCGAGTAAGCACAGCTTTCAATACTGTCGTGAGGTGTGTCGTGACGCTCAATAAGCATATCGCCTATTGATATTCTGTTTTCTATCACGTCCGCTGTAAAACGCGAGCTTAGCTTGTCTGTACGCTCCAAGGCATTAAGGGTACCTTCGCTTGCGTACACCGTAAAACCGTAACGAGAAGCTAACACCTTTAATCCTTGACAATGGTCGGTATGCTCGTGAGTAATGAATACCGCCCGAACACTTCTTAAGTCAAGATTGTTGCTTTGCATTGCCAATTCTATTTGCTTACAGCTTCTGCCCGCATCAATAAGCACACCCTGACCCGAAGAGCCTATGTAATAGCTGTTGCCTGAGCTCGAGCTGAATAATGTAACGAATTTTGCCACCGTAATTACCTCTTTAATACAAAAATGGGAGTACATCCGTACTCCCGATTAATTTATGCTGTTGTTGCGACTTCCTCGTCGGGAACATACTGCTTTTTAATATCTGCACCTAATGCTCTGAACTTGTCGATGATTTCCTCGTAGCCACGCTCAATGTAATTTATAGAGCCGATTTCGGTTTCGCCCGAAGCAACAAGACCTGCAATAATAAGTGCGGCACCTGCCCTTAGGTCAGTAGCCTTAACAGGAGCACCGTGAAGCTCCTTAACGCCCTCAATAACTGCAACTCTGCCCTCGACGGATATTTTAGCACCCATAAGCAAAAGCTCGCGAACATACTGAAAACGATTATCCCAAACATTTTCTGTCACAATGCTTGTGCCCTCTAAGGTAGAAAGCATAGCCACAAACTGAGGCTGACAGTCGGTAGGAAAGCCGGGGTGAGGCATTGTCTTGATATTACAGCTTCTTAATGGGACCTTAGTAGCATCTATACGTACTGCCTCGTCGTATTCTTCAATCTCTACACCTATATCCGCAAGCTTTGCGGTAATGGAGTCAAGATGCTTTGGAGTAACGTTTTTAACAAGCAGACTGCCTCTTGTAGCGACAGCCGCCGCCATATATGTGCCTGCCTCAATCTGGTCGGGAATAATGGAGTAGGTGATACCGTGAAGGTATTCAACACCCCTGATTTTAATTACGTCTGTACCTGCACCGCGGATGTTGGCACCCATAGAGTTAAGAAAGTTTGCAAGGTCAACAATGTGAGGCTCCTTAGCCGCATTTTCGATAATCGTCTGACCCTCTGCCTTAACAGCGGCAAGCATAATATTCATAGTAGAGCCTACAGAAACAGTATCGAAATATACATTTCCGCCGTGAAGCCTTGTATCTGACTTAGCCTCAACAATACCGCCGTTAATAAGCTCGCAATTTGCACCCAAAGCTGCAAAGCCCTTAAGGTGCTGGTCAATAGGACGGATACCAAAGTTGCATCCGCCGGGTAAAGCTACCCTTGCGTTATGAAACCTTCCTAAAAGAGCACCGATAAGATAGTAAGAAGCACGCATACCCCTTACGGAATCGTCGGTTGCACTAAAGGTATTTATAGGACGAGAGTCAATTTCGAGGGTATGCTTATTAACCCTTTTTACGATTGCTCCTAAATTTTTAAGAATATTAGCGATAAGAGTAACATCGCTGATGTTAGGTATATTTTCAATGCGACAGGGCTCGTCACACAAGATAGCCGCAGGAATAACCGCAACTGCTGCGTTTTTTGCACCGCTGATTGTAACTTCGCCGTGTAATGCCTTGCCACCGTTAATTATATATTTATCCAAATCTGCACACTCCGATAACTTAGTATTATAGGTTTATGCTTATTGTGTTAAAAACAAGCTGATTTGAAAAGCCTCGACGAAACATAAGAAGCATGAAATTAATAATTTAAAGGGCTTTTCTTCTTCGTAAGAATTATACAAATGACGTATACACAAATAGGTCATTTTAACCATTGTAGTATAACAAAATAATAATATATCGACGGCGTAATGTCAACCGATATTTTAATTTGTAATACTTTTTGGTCAACTTGCCGTTAATTAATTTTTTATAACCTTTTTTTGAGGTAAAATGCCAAGGTGCTGTAATTATTTTGACATATTTTTCCATATTAGAATTTTAATCATAACCACACCTTAATACATTTTTCACCTAATCAAATCATTGGTTTTGCCAGTATTTTTTATCAAGGGTACGGTATTGCACAGCCTCAAGAATATGCTGAGCCTCTATTATTTCGCTTGCATCAAGGTCGGCAATGGTACGTGCCACCTTAAGAACTCTGTCATAAGCACGTGCTGACAAACGCAACTTATCAAAAGCCTTTTTAAGCACGTCTTGTGCCTCTTCGCTCATAATGCAAACCTTGTGCAAAACTCCCGAAGTAATACGTGCATTGCAGGTAATATCTGTTCCTTCAAAACGCCTGTGCTGAATGGCTCTGGCTTTGTTGACACGCTCCTTGATTTTTTCCGACAGCTCTCCCAGAGAGGTTTTGCCGCTTAGCTCATCATAATCTACAGGCGGCACCTCGATATGAATATCTATTCTGTCCAGCAAAGGTCCCGACACCCTGCCCAAATACCTGTTAATTGCATTCTGACTGCAGGTGCACTTTCGTGTGGGGTGCCCGAAATAACCGCAAGGGCAAGGATTCATAGCCGCAATCAGCATTACCGAGCAAGGATAGCTTACTGTGGCGTGTACTCGTGAAACGGTGACAATGCTGTCCTCAATAGGCTGACGCAAGACCTCCAACGCCTGACGTGAAAATTCAGGCAGCTCATCTAAAAACAAAACACCGCCATGTGCAAGGGACACTTCGCCGGGTTTCGGAATTGTTCCTCCGCCCGAAAGTCCCACAGGAGAAACGGTGTGATGAGGACTTCTGAAGGGTCTCACCCTTACCAAAGATTCCCCCTCACCCAAAACACCTGCTACTGAGTGAATTTTAGAGGTTTCTATCATTTCCTCGAAGGTCATATCCGGAAGGATTGAAGGCATTCGCTTCGCGAGCATACTTTTACCTGCACCGGGCGGGCCTATTAAAAGCACATTGTGGCCTCCCGCGGCGGCAATTTCTAACGCACGCTTTGCCTCGTACTGACCCCTTACCTCAGAAAAATCAGGCATAGGTGCGTTTACTATGCTTATCTCGGGACTTTGCGCTTTTGTAATTATACGTCTTTCAGTAAGATGGTCAAAAAGCTCGCAAATATTCTTTACCGGATAAACGTCAATTCCTTCAACTACTGCTCCCTCGGCACCGTTTTTAAATGGAACAAACACCGACTTAAACCCTGCATCTCTTGCCTTAATTACCATGGGCAAAACGCCGTTGGTAGCCCTAACCTCGCCGGAAAGCGAAAGCTCGCCGATAAAGGCGGATGAAGTAATATCACAGCTTAGCTGGTCGGTTGCCTTAAGCATAGCCACAAGTATTGGCAAATCGTAAAGAGGACCTTCCTTGCGTATATCAGCAGGTGCAAGGTTAACAGTTATGTGCGAAACCGGAAAAGCAAAGCCGCAGTTTATCATTGCCGAACGAACGCGGTCGCGGCTTTCTCTGACGGCTGTATCGGGTAAACCTACAATTTCGAAAGCAATCTGGCCTGACGAAACATCCGCCTCTACCTCTACAATATAGCTGTCCATTCCAAAAAGCCCCATGCTGTTACACTTTACAACCAAAGTCCTCACCTCTTAAGACATAATCATACGAAACAATTATAGCACCTATTATTTATGAACACAAATGTTATTTTTGCTTTTTTTGTCAAAAAATAATAAAAATATTTATAAAATGGAGCTTAGTAATAAACTAAAAAGTTTTGTAGCAAGTGAGTTTATGATAAAAACAGGCAAAAAGGTTAGAAATATTAATGGAATTTTAAGAAATGATAAATATCCATTTGCAATAGCAAACATTGATAGAGCAGTTGTTGGTGAGAAAGCTTTTTTAGAATGTAAGGTTACTAATAGTTTTAATAAAAAGGAATGGGAAAAATCAATACCAATTCACTATCAAATACAAATGAATCATTATATGGCAGTTACTGGAGCTAGTTATTGTTATGTTGCTGTACTTATAGGAAATGAAGAGTTAGTCATTCACAAATTAAAAAGAGATGAAGAAATGATTGATGAAATCATGAAATTAGAAGAAATGTTTTGGAATAATTGCATATTGGGAGATGAACTTCCTATGCCTGATGGAAGTAATGATTATTCAAAAACTTTAGATAATTTATATAAAGATAGTAAAGGTGAAGAATTAATATTATTTGAGGCAGAAAAAATACTTGAAAGATATGATGAAGTTGTAAGATTATATAAACTTTTTGAAAAAGAGAAAAAAGCAATAGAACAATATCTAAAACTTCAAATGAAAGATTATGAAATAGCTTATGTAGGAGA
>JAUNEH010000045.1:0-14419 GCA_030525665.1 Ruminococcus sp. | reverse complement strand
CTATCTTAGGCAGAGTAGGCTTTGGCGTAGGTATTGCCTTTACTGCTTTCTGGGCATTCTATTTTATAATTATTGTCGGAATTCTCGGCTCTCTTTAATTAAAATTACAGGACTTGAGTTTATAAACTCAAGTCCTTTTTCTATTGCCTGTTATTAGTATTGTAAATATTTATTGTGAAAAGATATACCTTTGGTAATATAAAACATAATTTTTTTAAAAAATATAAATGTTTTTTCTTCTCATACTATTTACAACTTTTAAATATAGAGTTAAAATAAGCACATATTTATTTTGTATCCGGAAAGGATTGATAGTTTATGAAAACAAGAGTAGGTATTTACGGCTACGGTAATCTTGGCAGAGGTATTGAAAATGCTATCCGTCAGAATCCCGATATGGCTTTAGTTGCTGTGTTTACCCGACGCGACCCTGAAAGCCTTAAAATCGGCACAGAAGGCGTTGAAGTTAAGCATGTAAGTGACGTCAAGAATTATATCGATAAAATAGATGTTATGATTCTCTGCGGAGGCTCTGCTACAGATTTACCTCAGCAGACTCCCGAGCTTGCTAAGATGTTCACAGTTGTTGACAGCTTTGATACTCACGCAAGAATTCCCGAGCATTTTGATAATGTTGACAAGGCGGCAACCGAGGGCGGCAAGGTTGCTATTATCTCGGCAGGCTGGGACCCCGGCATGTTTTCTATTAACCGTCTTTATGCATCTGCAGTTTTGCCCGAGGGCAAGGATTACACTTTCTGGGGCAAGGGCGTAAGTCAGGGTCATTCTGATGCTATCCGCCGTATTGAGGGTGTAATTGATGCAAAGCAGTACACAATCCCCGTAGAAGCTGCACTTGATGCAGTTCGAAGCGGCTCTGCTCCTGAGCTTACAACTCGCGAAAAGCACACCCGCGAATGTTTTGTGGTTGCCGCTGAGGATGCTGACAAGGCTAAAATTGAAAGAGAAATCAAGGAAATGCCTAACTATTTTGCAGACTATGATACAACAGTGCATTTTATTTCTATAGAGGAATTAAAGCGAGACCACAGCGGAATTCCCCATGGCGGCTTTGTTATCCGCACAGGCAAAACAGGTGCCAATAAAGAGAATAACCATGTTATAGAATATAGCTTGAAGCTTGACTCTAATCCCGAGTTTACGGCTTCTGTAATCGTTGCCTTTGCAAGAGCTGCCGTAAGAATGGCCGCTAAGGGTGACACAGGCTGTAAGACCGTATTTGATATTCCTCCTGCACTTTTAAGCGTACAAAGCCCCGAGGAGCTTCGTGCTCATCTTTTATAACAATTAACTGCTTCACTTTTGTGAAGCAGTTTTATTTTGACATAATTTGACACTCTTGCCGTAATAAGCTATAATAAAAACATGATTTTTATGAGTGAGTGGATAAAATGTTCGACCAGATTATTGCATTTCTTAATGATGCACTTTACAGCTACATACTGATTATTATTCTTATACTTGGCGGTATTTTCTTTACCATAAGGACAAAGTTTGTGCAGTTCAGGCTTTTGAAGGAGCAAATACGCTGTGTAACCGAAAAGCCCGACAAAAAGGGCTCGGTGTCTTCGTTTCAGGCGTTAATGGTTTCTACTGCATCACGAGTAGGCACAGGTAACATTATCGGTGTTTCTACTGCGATTTGCCTTGGCGGCTTTGGTTCGGTTTTTTGGATGTGGCTTATTGCTATTGTGGGCAGTGCTTCTGCTTTTGTAGAAAGCACATTAGCTCAGATTTTTAAGAAAAAGGGTGCAGACGGATGTTACGGCGGTCCTGCTTACTACATAAGTGCCGCTTTAAAAAGCCGTTGGCTTGCTGTGGTTTTCTCGGTTTTTCTTATTCTTACATATGGCGTTGGCTTTAATATGCTGGCTTCTTACAATCTGCAGTCAACCTTTTCTGCCTATGAGTTTTACAACACTAACGTAAGCTTTAGTCTTTTCGGCAATGATGTTACTTTTAATATTATGCCTTGGCTTATCGGCCTTGTTATTGCAGGCTTGGTTGCATTCTGCCTTTTTGGCGGCGGTAAAAGAATTATAAATGCAACAACGTTTATTGTGCCTGTTATGGGCGTTGCATATATACTTGTTGCAATTATTATCAGCCTTATTAATATTCCTCAGCTTCCCTCTGTTTTTGGCAGAATTTTTACCGAAGCATTTAATTTTGAGGCAATCTTCGGCGGTTTCAGCGGCTCCTGCGTAATGTACGGCATTAAGCGTGGACTTTTCAGTAACGAAGCAGGTGTAGGTTCTGCCCCTAATGCTTCTGCTTCTGCGGTTGTAAGCCATCCCGTAAAGCAGGGCTTGGTGCAGGTTCTTTCAGTATTTATCGATACTTTGCTTGTTTGCTCTGCTACTGCGTTTATGTGTATGTGCTCGGGTGTTGAGCCTTCTGCAGAAATTTCGGGTGCTCAGTACATTCAGCTTTCGCTGAATGCTACTCTCGGCGACTTTGGTCCTGTTTTCATTACTGTTGCTATGGTGTTTTTCGCCTTTACTACTCTTATCGGCAACCTGTTTTATGTAGATAAGGCTATAAAGTTTATTATAGGCAGAGAGCCGGGTAAGGTGTTTATGACAGTTTACCACATTATAGCATCTTTGATAATTTTTGTAGGTGCTGGCTTAAGTGCCGACCTGTTGTGGAATATTTCTGACGTGCTTATGGGTGGTATGACACTTATAAATATGCCTGTAATATTTATCTTGGGCAAGTATGTTTACCGAGCACTTAACGATTACGTAAAACAGCGTAAAGAAGGCAAAGAGCCTGTATTTAAGGCGAAAAATATTGACCTGCCTGTTAAAACTGATTATTGGAACGACTAAAAGAAATGCCGCACTTTGTAGTGCGGCATTAGTTTTATAAAGGCATTTCTTCTTTTGTGGAAGGCTCGATAACAAAGGAATTTGCCCAGAATCCCGGTTTGATGTAAACCTTTGCGTATGCTACGGGATTTTCGGGTGTGATGTTTACTGTTAAATCTGTACATTTGCGGCTCATACCAACAGCAACGTGCAGTGTATATGTGCCGTAGCTTACAGGAATGTTAACAGTCTGCTTGTTGCCGATGTGGCCTAAAGGAACGTTGTTGATGTAAATGCCGAATCCGCCTGCAATGCCGTAGGGTGAGCCCTTGCGGTAAAGGTGAATCATACCGCCCTGAGGAAAGTTAATCGGTTGCTTGCATTTAGGGCAAACGTTGCCTGCACCTGCGTCTAAAACGTTACCGCAACTGCATTTTACTCTGTACATATTACTTGCCATATTATAGTCTCCTTAACTTTTTTATCTATTCTATCATCTAAAGCGGCTTTAGTCAAATGTACGTTGGCGGATTTCCATTTTTCGCCAGCTTACAAAGGCATACATATCGTTTGCCAAAAACATTACAAAGCATACCGCAACCGATATATACGAAGGGTTATCGGTAGCCGCCATTACCCATAAAATTATTAGTATTACGTCGTTTGCACCGTAAGCCAAAGAAAAGTAAGGGCTACGCCTGCTTGTTAAGTAAACAGCTATGAAACTGGTAGTAACCGAAAGGGTAGAGGGCAGTAAATTTGCAGTATTAAAAGCCCTTAGAATAAAGTAAAAGAGAATTGTCACCGCTATCGAAATAATCAGCATAAAGGCGGTTTCTTTTTTTGATATTCTGTTTACCTTAACTTCGCTTTTGTTTCCTTTAAAGGGATTTTTAAGCCACGTTATAAGTGCCACAACCGCCATTGGCATAGTCATGCCGATATAAGTAATCATCTCGCCGTAATAAGAAAAGCCGTAAGATATTACGCCGTAAACAAGGCTGAAAATTACCATAAGAAGCTGTCCTAAAGGGTTTCCTTTAGCATTAAGCACAATTGCCGTAACACCTAAAATCGAGGCAAGGGGTGTGTGGTAGTTAATTCTGTCAAAAATAATAAATGATGCGGTAATTAGAATTACCGAGATACACCAAAGGAATATTTCAAATTTAGAAAAATAACTTTTTATATTTTTCATAAAGCTTCAAGCCTCCAAAAAAATAAGCATTCGCGTACACATCTTCTAAGACCTAATGATGTGTAAACGAATGCTTGATTTAATCAACAACATTCACTACCCGGTGGCAGTTAGTTTATTTTATACCGAAAAATACAATTTGTCAATTATATTTCCGGCGCGATATAGCCTTTTTCGTCGAGGGCTTTTTCTATTTTATCAAGGATTTCTTCGCTGTCGGCACTTACCGTATGGTAATGATAACCTCCTGTAATGTTCATAAGCTCGGTGGATTTTCCGCTTCGTACTCCTTCGATAAACTGCTTAACGTGAAGACGTGAAAAAATGTTCATCTTTGCCTCTACCTTGCCGTAGACCTTGTGCCAGACAAAAACGTCAACAACAGTACCGCCTAAATCAACAATGGTATTAAGCTCGTCCTCTGTTTGCTCTTTGGTGTGCTTAAGTTTAAAAACCCTTTCCTTTAAAGGCGAGCTTTGCACAATGTAACCGTGGTGAGTTGAAAGAATAACGTACCCCGAGGCTTTTAAGAGTGAAATATCCTGCACAATAATCTGACGCGATACACCAAACCTTTGGGCAAGCATACTGCCCGAAACAGGACCATCTGCCGACAAAAGCTGTGCGGCAATTTCCCTTCGCCTGTCATTAGCTTTCATAGGCTACCTCTTAAATTGCGTGAAGATTCTTGAGAGAAAGGTCAAGAATAGGTGAGGAGTGAGTCAAAGCACCGCTTGAAATGTAGTCAACGCCGATATCAACAAGCTTTGCCACGTTTTCCTTTGTAACGTTACCGCTGCACTCGGTCTCTGCCTTGCCTTTGCAAAGGTTTACTGCCTCTTTCATTTCCTCAACACTCATGTTATCAAGCATAATAATGTCGGCACCTGCTTCGAGAGCTTCTTTAAGCATTTCAAGATTTTCAACTTCAATTTCAATCTTGCGTACAAAGGGAGCATATTCGCGAGCCATCATAACGGCTTTTTTTACCGAGCCTGCGGCACCGATGTGATTATCCTTAAGAAGTACGCCGTCGCTTAAGTTAAAGCGGTGGTTGTATCCGCCGCCAACCTTAACTGCGTATTTTTCGAAAACTCGCATATTAGGTGTGGTTTTTCTTGTGTCTAAAAGCTTTGTGGAGGTGCCCTCTAAAAGGTTGGCGATTGCTCTTGTGTAGGTGGCAATTCCACTCATACGCTGTAAGTAGTTAAGTGCAGTTCTCTCTCCTGACAGAAGCACGCGGATATCGCCCTTAACCTTGCCTAAGAGCTGGCCGTTTTCTACCTTGTCGCCGTCTTTTGCAAAGAAGGTTACTTCGGTTTCTTTATCTAAAAGCTCAAATACCCTTTTGAAAACGCCAAGACCTGCAATAACGCCCTCCTGCTTACAGATAAGGTCAACCTCGCCCAAGGCAAAGTCAGGCATAACCGAGTTGGTTGTAATATCTTCAGAAGTTATGTCTTCTCTGAGGGTACTTAAAATCATTTCATCAGCATTCATTAGCATTGTAATATTATTCACGGTTTTTCTTCTCCTTTTCTATGGCCTTTAGCACCATTTCTTTATACTCTTCCTGATAATTTTCGTAAAGCTTCTTGTTTACTGTAAAGTCGTTTTTGTCCGAAAGCTCGGTGTAATCTGCGGTCATATCCTCAGCGGCACGCTTGGCAAATACAAGGCTTTCTAAAAGCGAGTTGCTGGCAAGGCGGTTTTTGCCATGAACACCATTGCAGGCGGTTTCGCCGACGGCGTAAAGCCTTTCCATAGAGGTTTTACTTTTTGTGTCGACCTCTATACCGCCCATAAAATAGTGCTGAGAAGGCACAACGGGAATAGGCTCCTTGGTTATGTCGTAGCCTTCCTCAAGGCAATGCTTGTAAATATTTGGAAAGTGACTTTTGATTTCTTCTTCCGGTATAGCCTTAAGAGACAACCAAACGTGCTCTGTGCCTTCTTTCTTCATTTCGTCAAAAATGGCATTTGCTACAACGTCGCGGGGTAAAAGCTCGTTGACAAATCTTTCTCCCTTTGAATTTAAAAGCACGGCACCTTCACCACGTACCGACTCGGAAATCAGAAATTCTCTGCCGTGTTTCTTGGAAAACAGGGTAGTGGGATGAATCTGAATATAGTCTATATCCTGCAATTTTATGCCGTATTTAAGAGCAAGAGCCAACGAGTCGCCTGTCAGGTGCGGATAATTTGTAGAGTGCTTGAAAAGTCCGCCTATGCCGCCTGTAGCAAGAACTGTGTAGTCTGCGGCAATGCTTATGTAATTGTTATCAGCGTCATGTCCGATAATACCTTTGCAGATATCATTTTCTACAATCAGGTCAACCATGGTGAAGTTTTCGATTAAAGTAATGTTCTCTTTACTTCTTGCGGTTTCAAGCAGATTTGACGTAATCTCTTTGCCGGTTTCATCCTCATGAAAAAGAATACGAGGGCGAGAGTGGGCACCTTCTCGGGTGTAAACAAACTCTTTGCCGTTTTTCTCAAAACGAACACCGAATTCAACGAGGTCGCTTATTACCTCCTGCGAGGAGCGAATCATAATTTCAACGGAATCGGGGTCGTTTTCATAGTGCCCTGCACGCATTGTATCCTCATAGAAATCTGAGAAATCCTCTTCGTCTCTTAATACACATATTCCGCCTTGTGCAAGGTAAGAGTCGCTTCGGCGAGCTTTGTTTTTGGTAACAATAACAATTTGTTTGTCCTCTGGCAGGTTAAGTGCACAGTAAAGACCTGCTACACCGCATCCTACAATAATAATGTCAGTCTTCATAATTATTAACCCAGCTCTAACATTTTGTTTAAGGGCAAAAGTGCACGGGTGCGAACGTCCTCGGCAACTTCAACCTTGTTTTCGTTGTTTTCTAAAACTTTAAGTACATTTTCTACTGTGTTTAGCTTCATATCCTTGCAAACAGGGCAGGGAGAAGGAAAGTAGAATTTTTTATGGGGATTGTCTTCCATAAGCTTATATGCCACACCTTCTTCGGTGCAGATGATAAATTCCTCGGCATCGCTTTTTTTTGCGTAGTCGATAATCTCGGCAGTGCTTCCGCTGAAATTAGCAAGAGCAAGCACGCCCTCTTCACATTCGGGATGGCAGAGTACAAGGGCATTTTTATGCTTGTTCTGAACGTCTTTAATCGAAGTAGCATTAATGTCGGCATGTATAGGACAGCAACCGTCGTTGAGAATAATGTTTTTCTCAGGTAACTGAGAGGCTACAAAGCGACCTAAGTTTCTGTCAGGAATAAAGAAGATGTTTTTCTGAGGCAGAGACCTTACTATTCTGACGGCGTTTGAGGACGTAACGCAAACGTCGCTCTGACATTTGAGTTCAGCAGTAGAATTTATATAGCAAACTACTGCAAGGTCAGAGTATTTCTCTCGCATTTCTTTGATTTTGCCTTCCTTTACCATATGAGCCATAGGGCAGTCGGCACTCAGGTCGGGCATAAGCACCGTTTTGTCGGGGCAAAGAATTTTTGCACTTTCACCCATAAAGCCAACACCGCAAAATACAATTACGTCGGCTTCGCTTTCTTTTGCAACCTTTGCAAGATAAAAGGAATCACCTACACAATCGGCAATTTCCTGAACCTCAGCGGGGGCATAGTAATGAGCCATGATTATAGCGTTTTTTTCTTTCTTAAGGGTTTCAATTCTGTTTTTCATACAATCGTCCTTAATAAAATTATATCTGTTCTCAAGTCCCGATTATTATACATTTTAAGGTTTACAAGTGTCAAGTTATCTGTAAAGTTTTGTAGGAAAGCCAAGAAATAAAAGGCTTTTGGGGGATAAACTGTATACTATTAATACAAAAAGGCTTAGTTAATTTGCATCAGACATGTGGCGACAAAAATATTTAAAAAATTTTGCAAAAACCTATTGACTTTTCTGCTTTCCTCTGTTATAATCTCTAACTGTTGGCGATACAAATTGTAAAGCCAAAGGTAATCTACGCTGGTGTAGCTCAGTTGGTAGAGCAGCTGATTTGTAATCAGCAGGTCGGGGGTTCAAGTCCGTCCACCAGCTCCAAACAAAACCTGCTTTATTCTAAAGCAGGTTTTCATATGGGAGAATTCCCGAGTGGCCAAAGGGGGCAGACTGTAAATCTGTTGTCGACGACTTCGGTGGTTCGAATCCACCTTCTCCCACCAAGAAAAAGACGATTGCAAAAGCAATCGTCTTTTTCAGTTATATTCGCCTTCGGCGAGTTGTATTGCTTCGCAGTGATATTCGGCTAACGCCGAGTGCTATTGCCCTTCGGGCAGTTTGGTGGCGAATATAATATCGCTGAAACCGCAGGTTTCAATATCACTTTCGCGTAGCGAAAATATCACTGTGCCAAAGACATAATATCACTAAATATGTAGGGTTTCGAACACATAGGTAAAAAATTAAAGGGATTTGAATTTGTGCTCCTCTTACCAAAACCCTCGTACATCAGTACGGGGATTCTTTGTTAAACAACAATAGCACCTGATTCCATTTTTATAGGAGTCAGGTGCTTATTCTTTCTCAAATTCAATTACATTCGAAACATTGCATTCAAGAGCAATGCAGATTCTTTCTATAACAAAGCTGTCGTATCTTTTTACCTTTTTTTATAATAATTATCTATAATCTGATATTGTATTCCAGTGCGTTTTGCAAGCACATATCGGCTTACACTTAGTCTTTGCAGAGTCTTGTCAAGGCAAATGCGAATCATATTTTTTACCTCTGACCTTATTTTAATAAACATATGTCTACTTGACAATCTACTCAAAAGATATATACTTAAATAAATATATAGTGTAGCGAGGAGAATTATACTATGAGTAGAAAAGCAAAATTGGGGATAGTTATTGCTGTTTTGATCTGCGTAATTGGAATTATAGTTTGCTGTTGTTCGGGTTGTGTTGGTGAAAAAGCGGCATCAGCAATAGTGGGCTTTGATAATAAATGTGACTTTTGTGGTAAAGAAATGGAAATTAAAGAGGGAACCAAAGAGTATTGTGTATCTTGCTTTTATAAATATGACGGAAATATATGGAAATAATGTTGTTTCAAATGTTTCTAAAATGTTGAATTAATTAATTGAATACATTATAGTATTAGAGACAGATTAGATTTTGCTATTATTAAAATTACTCTGTCTCTTTTTCTGTTTGTTGAGGTGAGGGTATGAGTAGCACCGACTACACTAAAATGTACGATAAAATTTTCAAAATAATGGGGGATTTAACGCCCTTGAAGGCTGACTGCGGCAGGCTTTGCGGCGGTGCCTGCTGTAAAGGCGATGAAGAAACAGGTATGAGGCTTTTTCCTTTTGAGCAAAGTGAGCTTCCCGTAAAGGAGTTTGAAAACGGAGTCCGACTTGTGGTTTGCTCAGGTAAATGCGATAGGTCAAAACGCCCCTTAGCCTGTCGGATTTTTCCTTTCTTTCCAACGATTGATGAAAGGGGCAGGATTTTTGTAGAGGCGGATTTTCGCGGTGCAAGGCTCTGTCCGCTTATAAATCATTCTGATGAAATTGTCTTTGACAAGCGATTTTTCAAAGCTCTTAAAAAGGTGGGCAAAATTCTGTCTAAAGATGAAGCGTGCAGAAAGTTCCTTTATGACACAACTGACGAAATCGATACCTATTCTGCTTTTCTCGGTGATAAATAAATCTTTTTAAGCTGTCTCTTTTTGGGGACAGCTTTTTATGTTAAAATAAAATTAAGATGAAGCGAAAAAACGCAAGCTTTAAATCGTCATAGTAAATGAAAGGAGGAAAACCATGAAAGAAGCAGATATTCGCGAACACTTCGAAAAAGTCAGAAATGGCGACAAGGAAGCATTTAAGTATATATTTAACGAATATAAAAAGCCCGTGTTCACTGTTGTGTGCCGTATTTTGGGCGATATCCAGACCGCGGAGGATATCACACAGGAGGTGTTTGTAAAGCTCTTTTTTTCACCGCCCGATTCCTCTGTTAAAAACACCAGAGCATGGATTTTTAAGATTGCACGAAATCTTTCCATTGATGCTCTGAGAAAAAAGCAAAGCCTTAGTATTGACGACGTAGAGCTTACAGCTGACGACACCTGTGATGAAATTGTCTTACGTTTGGATTTGGATGTGGCGATGAAAAAGCTTACCGATATTCAGCGACAGGTTGTGACACTTCATTTAAACGGCGGACTTACGTTTAGCGAAATTGCTTTTATTACAGGATTATCGTTGTCGGCTGCATTCAGAAGTTACCGCAAGGCTTTGGAAACCCTACGGGAAATATTAGACGGAGGTGCCTTATGAGAAAATTAGTAGTATTTTTGATTTCTTTTATTTTTCTTTTACTTCCTTTTAACGTATGTGCCGAGGAGGCACGGTTTGATACAATACACGATATGTATCATTATTTTTCTGCTCATAAAAAATTTCCTGAATATTTTTGTGGTATGTGGTCTACCGACGGAACTATGTATAACATCACTGTAGCTGTTCTTGATACGGAAGAAGGAGAAAGGGGCAGACAGGAAATTCTTGATTGGGTAAGAGACGATTCCTCAATAACGTTCACTTACGGAAAGTATAGCCTTAATTATCTTCGATCTTTGCAGGATACTCTGATGAAAGAGATGAAAGGAAAGGGGATTGTTTGTGCAGGCGTTGCCGAAGATAAAAATATCTTGGAGGTTGGAATTCTTAACGAATATAAAGATAACCCCGGAACAATACAGCTTCTTGCAGAGGTATCTCAAAATTATGGTGATGCAGTTAGTATTTACTACACAGATTTGATTTATACTTTGGAAGATAAAGATATCGGGGGAACAGTAATTTTTGATTCAATGCTATCTGAGCCAAAAATGAATTTAAGATTATATTTTATATTAGTAGTTGTTATTTTGCTGTTAGGCACAGCGGTTGCGGTAGCTCTTTTAAGACGAAAAAGAAAAGTTATTCTCAGCGTTAACGGAAACACAGTGGGTTTTCCCGTGAATTTATCGGAAAAAGAGGTTGAGCAACTGGTGAAATCTGCCGAAGCAGACGTGCCCTCGGATTTGGAAGATAAAATATTCAAGGAAATTGAAAATGGAAAGTAAGCCTTACGCCCCTGTACGTTTTGTGCAGGGGTTCTCTTTATTGCAAAGGGTTTTATACTGTGCTACAATGTAAGCGGTGATAATAATGACTAAAACGAAAAAACGGCTGTTAATTATATTTTCTGTTCTTTTTGTATTTTTTGTTGCTTTGGTTATCTACATTGCGTGGGGTAACAAGGCTATTGAACTTAACGAAATTACCGTTAGCAGTCATAAGCTCCCCGACAGCTTCGATGGATTTCGCGTGGCTCATGTGTCGGATTTGCATAATGACGAATTTGGCGAGGATAACGAAAAGCTTATTTCTATATTGGAAAATTCCCAACCCGATATAATTGCCATAACAGGCGACCTGATAGACTCTCACCACCCGGATGCAGACATTGCAATTAGTTTTGCTGAGAATGCCCAAAAGATTGCACCATGCTATTATGTAAACGGAAATCACGAGCAACGAGTTCCTGATGACTATGCTGAGCTTTTAGAGGCTTTTGACGAAATCGGGGTTATGGTGCTTGATAATAAAGCTGTATCTCTAAGCAGGGAAGACGAAAGCATTAATATTATTGGTGTGTCCGACCCCGGCTTTGAGACAGATTACCTTTTCGGAGACACAGCGGGAGTTATGAGACATCACCTCGGTGAGCTTGTTACGGATACTGAAGGCTACAATTTGCTGTTGTCTCACCGACCTGAGCTTTTTGAGGTTTATACAGATTATGATGTTGATTTGGTTTTAAGCGGACATGCTCATGGCGGTCAGTTTAGACTTCCTTTTGTTGGAGGGCTGTATGCCCCTAACCAGTGGCTTTTCCCCCGATATGACGCGGGACTTTATACTGACGGCGATACTGATATGATAGTAAGCCGAGGTATTGGCAACAGTCTGTTTCCCTTTAGATTTAATAACCGCCCCGAGGTTATTTTGGTAGAGCTTGTGTGCTCTTGATGATGAAATTTAACATAAAATAATTGACTTTGGCGTAGAATTTGTATAAAATTATTAAAGATGCTAAAATTTTTATACCAAAGGAGAAATGATTATGGCAAACAGATTTGTACTTAACGAGACAAGCTACCACGGCAAGGGAGCAATTAATGAAATTGCAACCGAGATTAAAGCGAGAAGCTTTAAAAAGGCTTTCGTCTGCTCTGACCCTGACCTTGTTAAGCTTAATATTACCAAAAAGGTTACCGACATTTTAGACGGTGCTGATATTGCTTATGAAATTTTCAGCGATATAAAGCCAAATCCCACCATTGAAAATGTGCAAAACGGCGTAGAGGCTTTTAAAGCAAGTAAAGCTGACTGTATTGTTGCAATCGGCGGCGGCTCTTCTATGGATACTGCCAAGGCAATCGGCATTATTATCGAAAATCCCGAGTTTGCAGATGTTAAAAGTCTTGAGGGGGTAGCTCCCACAAAGAATAAGTGTACACCTATTATCGCTGTTCCTACTACAGCAGGCACAGCCGCAGAGGTAACTATCAACTACGTTATCACTGATGCCGAGCTTAACCGTAAGATGGTTTGCGTTGACGTTCACGACATTCCCGTTGTTGCTGTTGTTGACCCCGATATGATGGCTTCGATGCCAAAGGGTCTTACCGCCGCCACAGGTATGGATGCACTTACCCATGCCATTGAGGGTTACATTACCAAGGGTGCTTGGGAAATGAGCGATATGTTCCACCTTAAGGCTATCGAGATAATCGCTAAGTCTCTTCGCGGTGCAGTTGAAGGCACCGACGAGGGCAGAGAGGGTATGGCTTTAGGTCAGTATGTTGCCGGTATGGGATTTAGTAACGTAGGTTTAGGCATTGTTCACTCTATGGCTCATCCCTTGGGTGCACTTTACGACACGCCTCATGGTGTTGCAAATGCAATTATCCTGCCTACCGTTATGGAATATAACGCTCCTGCTACAGGTGAGAAGTACAGAGATATTGCAAAGGCTATGGGTGTTGAGGGTGTAGCCGATATGACCCTTGACGAGGCACGTAAAGCCGCAATTGATGCGGTTAAGAAGCTGTCGGCTGACGTAGGTATACCTGCTGACCTTAAAGAAATCGTAAAGCCTGAAGATATCGATTTTCTTTCTCAGTCTGCTTTCGACGATGCCTGCCGCCCCGGTAACCCCAGAGACACAAGTGTTGAAGAAATCAAAGAGCTTTATCTTAAGCTGATGTAATACAGGTATAAAAAAACTCCCTGCACTTATGTGGGGAGTTTTGTTGTTATTTATGCTTATTTATGATACAATTAAAAGCTGAAAGCAGAGAGTTCATTAAAAACTTATTATCATATACAATCTCTTGATTGTGCTCAAATAAATTAATATTTTTAGAAAATTTTAAGGGGGAATATTAGAATGAAAAGAGTATTAAGAAAGAGTGTGCTTGCAATTATATTAATTTTTTCTTTATTTATAGTTAATGGTTGTAATGATCAAATTGATACAATAAAAAATGAATCAACAGCTATTGTAACTGAGGGTAAAGATGGATTGAAAACAGATATAAATACAGATAGTGTGGTTTCAACTGGAACAAACGAAGGAGAAAGTACAGTTGTTACTGAAACTACGGATGCTACTGATTTTGTATCTGTTAAGACAGAATTTTATACATTGTCTGTTCCTTATGATTGGTACGATAAGTGTAGCTATGAAGAATACACTAATGAATATGTAAGACATACATTAAGTTTTTATCATAAAGATAGTAAGGATGCTGGTGTATACGGAGATCTGTTCCATATAAGTTTATTGAACTTGGATGATGATTATACTAGATATCCTCATGAAGTTTTAGGAAGTGTGTCTGTTTACAGGATAGGTCAGTATAACGTGGTGGTTCGTTATCCTTCCGATGTTAGATTTACTGAAGAAACGATGTTGGAATATAAAAAAATGCGAGAAGAAGTTATAGATATATTAAATACAATTGAGTTTAACGAAGAGTGTGAGTTTTCAGAAGAACCCTTAGCAATAATAACTGAGCCGATTGCTACAAAGCCTGTAATTAATAAAAATTTTATAGGAAAATGGAGTGACACAGGAATAGGAGTAGCTGCACCTATAGGCTCGGTCACTTGGGAAATCGAATTTAGAGGAGACGGAACAGGTAAATTTGATTTTATTTATGGTTACAATGATGTTGAAACTTTGAATTTTAGTTATACATATTTTCAACCGTATAACGAGAATGTTTTAGATGGAGTTATTATTAAAGCAGATGGAGCCGCTGATATAAGTTATTTGATGAAATATACATGGAGCAACGAATTGCA